>JBOGLI010000035.1:0-1724 GCA_050746165.1 Terriglobales bacterium
GGTTTCGCTATGTCATTGCGCACCATTAAGCCGGCTCGCCCGAGCCAATTGGTTGCACCATCCGGGTTTTCGAGCCGAACCAACACTGTTCCATTTTCGGGTAGCTTCCGCTGCAGGTAAATGGCGCCGTATTGATCCGCATATTCCATGACGGGGTAGTCGCCGCCGGCGCGCAGGTAGAACTCGTCCGCGCCACGGCGCACTTCGGCAGTGACGTTGTGGAAAGTGAGATACGGCGGGTCGACCGTCTGATTGCTTCGCGATCCGACGATGAGGACCGTCTTGCGGATCGAACCGGCTTCGACGGCGAGCAGGCCGGGCGAATCGTTGGTCAGATTCAGGAAACTGAGGTCAGCCTGTTCGCCCTTTTCGAGCCACACTGAGCGGCGGATGGTCTTCTCGCCGACACGCAAGGTCACTTCGTTCAATCCTGCACTTTTTGCAGATTCGACGGCCACCACCGCCTGAAATCGATCCTGCGCGTCCACCGCGGCGGAGGGGACGGAGAGCCCGGCTGCTTGTAGCTCGCTCGCCACTTGCGGTTTGCCATCCACTATCAAGCTCCCGAACTCATCGAACTGCAGCGAGGGGGCACCCGCTGGGGCTCGTGTTGCGTGAACACTATCCAACTCTACTTTCGCAACGTGGTCGCCAAAAATCGCGGGCCGGAGATCCGTCTCCTTGAAATCAACATGCACATCATGGAGTTCCAGGTTTTGTACGTGGCGTGCGTAAATAGCGTAGGACTGAAGTACCGAGAACGGGCTGAATCCTTGTCCCTCGGCGTGAGATTCTCTGGCACCCCCGGCGAACTGCATACGGACATGGTTGAGGACGATCGATTGCGCCGGATTGGTTGCGGGGGCAGAGATATAGAACGGCGTCAACCCCGCTCCGAGAACGGTCATGTCATTGATGATGATTCGGCCAACCCCGAGGGTGTTCGTGGTGTACGGCGCGTCCTCGCTGTAGGCGACGTAAACGGGCGTACCGACATTCACCATCGTGACGTTGGACAGGACCATGTTGTCGACGGGAAGCTCGGCGGTGAATTTGTGTCGTGCCCCGGCACGATTGGGCAGAATCTGGAACCCGGCTTCCAGTTGAGTGCGCAATGAGGTGAGGTGCCGCGATTCTCCGGGACCGTAAATCATAAGGTTTGAGAACAACACATTCCGACCGCCGACGCGGATGGCATTCGCGGAGGCGTTCAGGATGCAATTCGTAACCGTAACGTTCTCCCAGAACGAGCCGGCGAGGCTGTCGTCTCCGGTGAATAGCCGGCTGTTGGCGATCGTCGCATTCCGTACGTCATGCATGTTGATACCGTCCCAGCCGCCATGCACCACGATGCCGTCAATATTTATCCCTTGTGAAGAACGAACGATAAGGGCGTAGTTGCCCGCGTCTTGGATGGATACATCCCGTACAGTGGCGTCCTCGGTGTCATACAAGAGAACAGCGTGCGGCCCCCGAATACGCTCTTCTCCGTTCGGATCGCGCACCTGGTTGCCATCAATAACGCCACGGCCCATCACGGCCACGTGCTTCGCGCCTTTTGCGAGAACGAGAGCGCGGTACCAGTTCTCATGCTCGACGGCGGACATGTACTGCGTAAGGTCTTTGCTGCCCACCAAGGTCGCACCGGCGTCGAGCCACAAAGTGACGTTGTCCCTCAGCACGACCGTCCCGGTCAGATATCTGCCTGCAGGGACGTAGACTGT
>JBOGLI010000036.1:0-9964 GCA_050746165.1 Terriglobales bacterium
ACAGTTGTCGAGCTGCGGCGCGATCCGGGCACGGGGGCCGAACGTGTGTTTTCAGCGGGTTAGCCACACGGGCGCGCGGATCGGGGCCGAAATGGGGCCGTTGTGCGCGCAGTGATACCGCGTCGGGTGATACCGAACATGGTGTAAGTGCAGTGTTTTCAGCAGTTACTTAGAGTGTAGTACTCTCCGCCATGTTCCGTGGCAGGTGCGGCGGGCTGCTTCCGTGTCAATTTTGACACACTCGCGGCGGATCGGCGCGCGTACCCGCGAATCGGAGTCAATCGGAGTCAATCGGAGTCAACACCCCATCTCCGAGCTAAACTACTGAAAGCACAGCATGTTAGCTATCGGAATCCACCAGAAAAATCGAATCGGAGTCACATTTCCTTATATAGAGGGGGAGGAACACAGCATCTATATTATTGAAAACAAACAGTTACCCGCCCCACGTGAGACTATCTCCCCCTCTATATAGGGGTTTGACTCCGATTCGTGACCGTGGGGGCAGAAACGGAAATTCCGGTGTGTTTCCTTTCCTTCCGCCCCGGCGATCCCACGCTCACCCCTCCGCGTATTGGAACAGCGTTGCGCCTTTGCGATTGCGTCCGGCTTCCACAATCGTGCCTGTTGATACGAGCGCGCGGTGCGCCATGAAATAGGATGGCTCACCGCCACTGCCGGGACGCCGCACGTTCGCAAACTTCTTGGCCTGCGTGTGCGACAGCATCCCGTGCTTTTCATACGCCCCACGGAGGACGGCGGCCATCGTCTCAACCTTGTCCTTGGATACATCCGAAGGCCAGAGAACTTGCCGCGTCAGGTACTGGTGCTCCGTCCACTTAGCCGCCCGTTCAACCGCGCCCCGCGTGATCCGTCCTTCTGGCGAGAAAATGGCACGGACATACAAGTCCTGATTGAACAGCAGCGACAGGCGCGGAGCGTACTGCATATCAAGCGTGGTGAGCTTCGCCAGAAACTCTCGCCGCGCGACGCTGGCGTCCGCATCTTCCTGTAGCTCCGTGCGACTCAGGCACTCGCGTAAGCTCTGCACCAGTTCGCGCACGTGGCCTTCGTCCAACGTCGCCCAATCGCCAGCAACGGGATTCTTCCTATCCGCCACAAGCGTGCATCGTGACAGCAAGCCATCACGCACAAACCCGCTGCCAGCGAGCGAGCGATGAAACGAATCATTCGTGAACGCCATCAGCAGCGACACGTTCGCGCCGATGATCTGGTGCTCCGTGTTTTTGATCGAGCCTGCCGCGTACCGATTCGATTCATACAGCGTCGTGAACATGATGCCCAAGCCGCGCCCGCCCGCGCCTTCCGCGTCCTTCTGGAAAAGCCGTGAGCCTTCGTCATAGTTGACGATCTGCTTGTGCTTGCCCATCGCTGCCGGATCACCAACCTTCACGCCGCCCAATTTGCGGACGGCGTACTCGGCAGAGCCCAATGACTCACCCTGCACGAACTTCAGCCCGGCTTCTGAGGCAAGCGTGCTGGTGACGACCAACCCAAGCTCACCATCAACCTTGCCGTCCTTGGGCTCTAGCTGTAACGCCCACTCGACGCGCTTGACGGCTTCACCCTTACCACTCTCCGGCTGCGGTGAGCACAGGATCACGTACTGGCGCGTGTGCATGTCGGGGAAGTGCGCCATCCGTGGCCGCGTATCTTCCGGCAGCGCGGCCAGCATCGTGACCTTCAGCGTCTCGCGCGCAAAGTTAAACGGGATGATCGTGCCATTACTGAGCGCGGCGGCCAGCTTGTCGATATAGTCGGGCCGCAGCAATTCCAGACGGGGTACGCTGTCCTTCGGCAGTTCGATGTCGAGTTCCTCCACCAGCGGAGCGTGCTTCCTATCCTGTTTCTCGATATACGCAATCGCCACGTCGAGTTCTGATTCGCCTAGGCGCTCCCACTTACTGCCGGGTGTCGTGCTTCCTTTCTCCACCCATGCCGCGCACAGCGGTGTGCGTTCAAACTCCTCCCGCATCTTCTCGCGTTCGCAGTTGTGCTTCAGCGCCAGCGTGCAGAGCACGGATTGGACGGCTGAGGAACGCGAGTCCTTCAGGTTCGCCCAATTATCGGCGCAGAGTTCGCGGAACTTCTCCGAGTCGTACTGCTCCACCACGAGCGCGGGTTTGTAGTCGGGGCCGAACTTTCCAGCGGCGATCCGTGCGTGCAGCGGCAGCACGTTGCGCGCTTCTATCGTGTCGCGGCCATCGAAGACGCGCCCCGTGAGTGAGAACATTTTTTCGGAGTCCCACATTTCCACGCGGCACTTCTGACGATTCAGGTTGCTAGGAATGCTCCCCCACACCAGAACGTGCAAGCCCGTGCCTGATGTGCTGTATGCGGTGTAGCTGTCGAGCGCATTGACTTCCCGCAGTGCCCAATCGGCCACCGTGCCAGGTGGATCAATGCACTTTTCGATGTCCACCACCACAAGCCCGGTGTCCTTCGTCAGCGCGGGGCCGAATCCTTCGTATAGGCCAGATCGGACAGCGGCGAGACACGTCTCGTAATCGTTCCACGTGCGGGGATCGTTGGAAGACGCAGGGCCACCCGTGGCCGGATTGAATGGAGCTTTATCGACTTTCCCCGTGGTGGCGTTCGGCATCAATCGCCAGCACACCCACTGCTTGCGCGCCTTCAGTTCGGGCGGAAAGTGCGGATCGTCTGCGATGTAGGAAGATGATCTATTTTGTGACGACGTGGTGGTCATTTCGTTCGTTCCTCTGAAGGCGCACCGCGACTTCGGTTAGGGTTTTGTCCGGCAGGGACGCAAGCAACTCGTTCTGAGCACGCTTCGTAATCATCCCGGTAATTCGCGTGATCTCGCGTAAGGCGAGGATGCGTTCGACAACTTCGTCAACGCTCATTGGTTTCCTTCCAATGTGGCCACGCGCTCGTTCAGCTCGTCCAGTTGCTCCCCTTGCGCCTTCAGCTCCACGCGGAGTGCATCGACTTCGTTCTCCACGTCGCCTATCTCGTTTGAGAGGAGGATGTCATCCAAAGCAGCGGGCAAGAATACGGGGTCAACCGTGGCGATGGCCTTGCCGACATCGAACAGGAACGTCCGCGCAATTCGGTTTCGGAGCCACCTATACCGCGCACTCTCGTTGATGCCCGTGGGCAGGTTGAACTGGTCGCATACGGACTCCCACACTTGCGCGTAGGACTCCTCGCCGTGGAAGGGCAAGCGATCCAGCAGTAGTTCACGCATGGCAACTGAGATCAGTGCCTCGTCATTGCCGTTTTTGTTCTTCCCGAATTTCCTTTCGAGTTCCTTGAGGAAGCGCGACATATCCCGTAGCTTCTTGGGCGTCACGATCTCGGCCATTCTCTGCAAATCTTCAATACTCATTGTCCGTTCTCCGTCCGGCCCCGCGTTCTGTCCGGCTGCCTACTTTCCGTTGTGATTACTCAGCGCGCATCATGGCGAAGCCTTCCGCCAATCGGGCGCTCCCGCTGCCGTACTCCTCCGCGCCGATGACATCCTTCTGCACTTTCGCGGGTTGCACGTTCTCCCCTGTTGGCTTCAGGTTGCGGAGCATCGCCGCCCATCTCGCCGCCGGTGCTGGTGCGATCCCGCGCTCCCGGCAGAAGCGCGCATAGTTTGCGTGCTCCGAATCGACGATGCCGACGCACGAAAACGAATCGGGCTCGACACGTACATGCGTACCGCCGCGATGATTCGGGAACTCTGGTGCGACAGTGATTGTTGAGAGCGCATCGCGCGGTGTCGTGATCGTCGCCGTGGGGGAAAGGACGAACGGCAGACGGAGCACGCGCGGGATGCTGGCGAGCTTCGCCTGTATGCGCCGGTGAGCTTCAGCGGCGAGATCGACAGGCGGCGCGGGCCTTCTGCGCTGCTTCTCCCGTGAGACTGGTGAGCCCGCCGCTGCTACGGCGATTACGTCGGCATAGCGTCGCTTCGCTGTTGTCGCGGTGATGCCGGTCAGGAGTTCGATGTCATCAAATGAGTAACCCATGCCCGCGAGTGTCACGATGCGGCGCTGTTCTGGTGACAGCCGCGCCAGCAAGGCACGAAACGCGGCGGCGAAGTCGTCAACCCCGGCGCTAACGAGTCCGGCCCGCTGCGGGCGTCCATCGTGCGCGGCACTTCCGTGAACGAGCAGCTCATGCGCGACATACTGCTTACTTGCGCCCGCGTCGCCTTCGTCTTCCGGCGGGCGAGTAACTGCGGAAATCCACGCCCCACGGAAATGGTGATCCCGCGCGGATGCGGATTTCCGATTCGGGCTGTAGTGGTCGCGCGCAAATCGCGTCACGACCTTTTCAACCCATGCGTTCATCGCGGCGGGATGTCCGGCTCGCACCACGGCTGCGGTAATCAGATCGGCGGGCGTCTTGCCGTGGTGCTGACTGTTCTCGCCGTAGCGGTAGCTTGCGAGCCACGCGCGGAAGTCGCCATCGAAGTCTTCGCCGTCAACGTCGGCGGGACATGCACGCACAATGATGTCGGCATAGTTGACTGCCCACGCTTGCTCCAGCGCCCGCTGCTCCGTTCCACCCGCGCGGATACACGGGAAGCAGTCAGACGCCACGCCATAGCGATCACTTGGCTGTTGTCGGCATCCGTGGACGCACCAGCGCCCGCGCACGATCACCGCAGCCCCCGCTCGTTCAACCACTGCGCGACGGAGCGCGGATCAAATCGCAGGCACGAAAAAATTCTGAAGGCGGGCAGCCGTCCTTCCTTGACGGCGCGGTAGATGGTCAGCTTGTGGACGTTGAGAAGCGTCGCCAGTTCAGGCGCGGTAAGCGCGCGGTCGATTGCGAGCAGGCGTTCAGGGAGTGATGTTGGGTATGCAGATGCAGACATGGGGACTCCACCAGAGTTACTGGTTTGTCCCGCAGCCGCATTACTTCTAGGGTGCGCTTCCCAGCGGGGGATGTATGCGAGAAACGTCTGCGCTATGCGTCAGTTTCTCGCGTTAACTGACGTGATCTTAGAGCACATCTGCACTGGCCGTATCAGGTAAGCGACTTAATCGAACGTAGAAAAAACGCTGAGTGTGGTAGCCTTCCGCGCATGGCAACAGCTAAAACGTGGCTGGAGTTGCTCGCAACCGCTAAAGCAGTTTTCGACACTATCAAATCGGGCATTGACTTCGGGACTGCTTACGAGAAACACAGGAACGAGAGCGACACACGGAACGAAGCGCAGCGCGTGAGCGTGGCCTTTTCAACATACTCCGATGATGAAGTGAACGCGATTTTGGCGAGGCTACAGGATTGCCGCGCGCGCTTCATCACAGAAGGCAGCGGGCCGCAACGTCAGCGATGCTTTTGTAGCGTGTTCCTAGATGTCGCGGAAGGGAACGGCGGCGTAATGCCGGAGATCGACGATTGGCGAAATATGTTCGATCAATTCGGGTGCTCACGGTGATACCGCTGATACCAAAAAGATGCCCCCGGGCTGTTGTCGGCAACATACGGGAGTTACCGAAATCGGATATGCGAACACGCACCGCACCCGCATTATTGCAGGCGTAAATCGCCTTCGTGCTTTCCGGGCAATCACTTACGGTTTTTGCCCAAAAACGAATCCCACTCTCTCCGCCATTTCAATCTGCTTTTGCGCCATGGGCGGCGTTCTGGCATGACCTACGACGAATTCAACAACTCTCTTCCCGCGGCGAATCCGCCTTCCGGATTGACCGACGCGCTTCTGGGTCTTTGGTGGGACGCGAAAGGCGATTGGCAGCGTGCCCACGAATCCGCTCAGAAAGACAAGGGTCGCGACGGCTCCTGGGTCCACGCTTATCTGCATCGCAAAGAGGGCGATCAGGACAATGCCGCGTACTGGTACAACCGGGCCGGAAAGCCGGTGTGCCGCGAGTCACTGGAAGAGGAATGGGCGGCGGTCGCGATGGAGTTGCTGACCTGATGGCGCTCCGCGTCGGGACATCCGGGTGGGCCTACACGGCGTGGAAGCCCGGGTTCTATCCGGCAAGCGTACCTTCCCGCAAGTTCCTCGAGTTCTATTCGTCACGGCTGAACGCGGTCGAGGCGAACTACACCTTCCGCCACTATCTCACTGAGCAGACGATCGCCGGCTGGCTCGATCAGACTCCGGCGAACTTCCAATTTGCGGTGAAGGCGCACCAGTCGCTCACGCACCTGCGCCGTCTGAAGAACGTCGACGAGTCGCTGCCGCTTTTCCTCGATTCGCTGCTTCCGCTGAAGAAGGCGCGGCGGCTGGGGCCGGTCCTGTTTCAGCTTCCCCCGAATTTCAAGGCCGATGTGGGCCGTCTCGACGACTTCCTCAGGCTGCTTCCCCGCGGGTTGCGAGTAGCAATCGAGTTCCGCCACCGATCGTGGTTCACCGACGAGACTTACGATGTATTGCGGCGGAGAAAGGCAGCGCTCTGCATCGCCGAAAGCGACGAATTGCAGACGCCGGAAGTCTTCACCGCGGATTTCGCATATTTTCGGCTGCGTCGATCGAAGTATTCACCGGCTGCGAGGCGCACCATCGCGATCGAGATGCAGGAGCACGCGCGGGAATTGAAAGACGTGTACGCGTTTTTCAAGCACGAGGAGAACCCAAGCAGTCCGAAGTGGGCGGTGGAACTGCTACGGCGCTCGTCTGACATGGCGGGCTAGGGTTTGGGCGCCTGCGCGTCGGCAGGGAAGGACTTGAATTCCACATCGCGCTGGCGAGCTGTCGGCTTTTCGTCACCACGTTGCGTGGTTTCGGTGAGCACGCCCTTGATAACGTAATA
The DNA here is from genome assembly GCA_050746165.1 of Terriglobales bacterium. Lineage (GTDB taxonomy): Bacteria > Acidobacteriota > Terriglobia > Terriglobales > Acidobacteriaceae > DAISJI01. The sequence continues at coordinate 6,759 of JBOGLI010000036.1, forward strand.
GCCCTCGGCGCCGGCCGGCTTGGCATCGTCGTGCGTCAGCTTGCCTTTGAAGGAGTAGGACATGTCGTGGACCTGGCGGGTGGTGAAAGCGAGGCTAGTCCCGTCGAAGCTGCCGCTCTTGAACATGTAATCGAGGAACGCGCCCTTATCGCTGTCAGTCTCGCCGTAGCGCGAGATGAACCCGCTGACGTTGTGTCCATCGATATCGACTTCCACGAACTCGCCTTCCTTCAGGAACGAGTACATGCCGCTGGGATCCGTCGGGGCGGGAGGCTGAGGCGCCGGCTTCTGCGCCAGCGCAAATGTCGAAAGCAAGAGCACAATCGCCAGAGTTTTCATGCTTGAGGGCTCGCTACGAATTGTAGCTGCCCGGGTCGCACTTTGGGGTGGATTTCTCGGCTGAGCTCCGGGTGGGAAGGCGGGATTACACGGTATAATCAGCTACTCCGCCACTCCCCGGTGTTTGATGCAGGACTCTGTAGGAACCGCCCGGAATACGCCGCTGGACACGTCTCATGCCGCGGCGCAGTCGCCCCACTCGCCCCAATTGCTGGTCGAATGGTCGCCTGCTGGGCGAGTGTTCCGCGAGAACCTGCTCGACCTGTTGTTGCGACGCGAGCCTGCTCCAATCCACATTTCGGCCGCCCCCGGTGAATTCTGGCCCGATGTGTTCGTCCACCAACGCCTGCCCTGGCGCAAGCTGGCCGGATCGGGACTGTACCACGCGCTGGCGGTCGTGCTGGTGTATTTCATTACCTTGAATTGGCCGCAACGGGCCGAGATCAAGCAGCTCCGGCCGAACGATACGCTGACGTACTACAACGTCTCCGAATATCTGCCGGAGATCAATACCGGAACGCGTGCCGAGCCAAAAGAACGCCGTGGTGAACCCGCGCTGGCGAAGCAGCATATCCGGTCGATCCCAGCGGCGCCCGACAACTTCCGCCAGACCATCGTGACGGCGGACCCGACGAGGATTCACGAAGACGTGCCGCTGCCCAACCTGGTGGCGAATACGGCGATTCCGGCGCCTCCTGAGGCGGCGATCATGCAGCCCACCGAGCGGCTGACTCCAACGCAATTGACTCCGGTTGAGCCGCCGCCCGCCATCGACAGCCTGCGCTCGCCCGTCTTCGCTCCCCCGGCGCCGCAGCCCGTCGGACCGCCCGTGGACGTTGCAGGTGCGCGCTCGCGCGTGCACCTGCCGAACGTGCCCGGTCCGGAGGTCGTCGGGCCGCCGCCGTCGTTAGAAACGGCAATGGACCGCTCGCGGCTGAACGTACCGGCGCCGTCGGTAATCGGGCCGGCAGTCGGAGGCGACGTCAAACGTCCCCTCGGCGCGATCAACATGGCGCACACCGAGATCACGGCCGCAGCGCCCAGGCTGCCCGTGATCGAGCAGCAGGCGGGGATGGTGATTCATACCGCATCGGGCAGCGGAGGTCATGGCGGAGGCGGAGGAATGGCGCCGGTTGCGCCCCCGCCGGTCGCGTCGGTCAGCGGTGCGGTGCCGGGGAGCAGGAATGCGGGACAGATCATTGCGCTCGGCATTCATCCGGTCGCGGTGAATGGACCCATCACGGTGCCGCACGGCAGCCGCTCGGGCGAATTCGAGGCCGGTCCGGAAGGGAAGCCAAACGCGCCCGGCACGCCGGACGTTCGCGCCTCCAGTGCGAACGGCGGCGCAGCAGGGAACGGCAATGGCAACGCTGCTGGACAGCCGGGAATCTCGATTTCACGCGCGCCCGGTCATGTGCCTTCGGGAGGGGTAGTTGCGGCCGCAAGCCCCACGCCACCGGTGGCGCGGCCTCCCGTGAAGTTGTTGCCATCGTTGCGGCCGATGAGCGTCGCCGATATCGCGCGCACCACGCGTCCCATTCCGCCGGTGGATTCTCCGGAATCGAAAAGCGACGAAGTGTTTGGTACCAAGAAGTATTACTCGATGACTTTGAACATGCCGAGCGTCACCAGCTTGGGGGGCAGTTGCATCATCCGTTTCGCGGAGTTGAACGAGCAACGCGTGCCCGGCGAACTGACCGCGCCGGTGGCGACACTCAAGGTCGATCCCGCTTATCCGCCGGAGGAGATCCGCGATCGCGTTGAGGGAACGGTAACGCTGTACGCGATCATCCGCGCCGACGGAAGTGTCGGAGAGGTGCGCGTGTTGCACGGGATCGATGCGACGCTCGACCGGAGCGCCATCGTCGCGCTATCGCGCTGGCAGTTCCGCCCCGCGACTCGCAATGGCAATGCGGTCGCCCTAGAGGCCGTGGTGCAGATCCCATTCGTAGCCCGCCGCAAGCCGTTCTAGGGAGTAATAAGTAACAAGTAATAAGTAATAAGCAGAACTGCAGCCGCTCATCTCATTACTTATTACTCATTACTCATTACTCGCTTCAAGCAGAAAGCCCGGCCGGAGCCGGGCTTCTGTTTTCCCCACGGTAAAAAATATGGGCTGCATCGTAGCACGACACAAGCCGCGCGTCGAATCTAGCGGGTGGCGTGCTTCAGACGATTGTTGACCTCGTCCCAGTTCACCACGTTCCACCACGCCTTCAAGTAGTCAGGACGCCGGTTCTGGTACTTCAGGTAATAGGCGTGCTCCCAAACGTCGTTGCCCATCACCGGGAACGCGCCATCCATGAATGGGCTGTCCTGGTTGGCGGTGCTGATCAGTTCGTAGTTGCCGCCCTTGGCGATCAGCCACGTCCAGCCGCTGCCGAATCGTTTCGCGCCGTTATCGTTGAACTTTTCCTTGAATGAGTCGAAGCCGCCGAACTTCTCGTCGATGATCTTGGCGATGTCGGCGGTCGGATTTCCGCCGCCGCCGTGCTTCATGATCTTCCAGAACATCGAGTGGTTGGCGTGGCCGCCGCCGTTGTTGCGCACCGCAGTGCGGATGTCCTCGGGAATCTTGTTGATGTCGCGCAGCAGTTCTTCCACCGATTTGCCCTTCAGGTCGGGATGCTTGTCCACGGCGGCGTTCAGATTGGTGACGTAGGCGCCATGGTGCTTGTCGTGGTGGATCTGCATGGTCTGGGCGTCGATATGGGGCTCGAGCGCGCCGAAATCGTACGGCAGGGCGGGAAGTTCGAATGCGGTCGCAGTGCTGGTTGCCATCGTTTCCTCCGGGGTTTCAGATGCCGCGAACGGGGGAAGGATGCGAGGAAAATCAGGAAAGTAATAAGTAATAAGTAATGAGTATT
>JBOGLI010000037.1:0-3103 GCA_050746165.1 Terriglobales bacterium
GTCGTCACGCCCTGGGTGGTGATGTCGAAATTGAGCGCTGAGTCGACCTGATTCATATCGACGAAAAACAACTTGAGATTGTGATTACCGGCAGTAATGGTGAACGGTGTCACGCAGGAGCCCTGGGTGTCGCCGTGAACGCCGCCCAGATCGCACACGTTGACGCCATCCAGGTATGCGAACGCCGAGTCATCCGCACCGATGGAGAAACTGATTACCTCATCCGTAGGCGCGTTCAGGGTGCCGGAAAAAATTGCGGCTAGCCCCCCGTTGGCGTCACTGGTGCCCGTGCCGTTCGGCGGGTAAAAACTCGTGAAATTCAAAGGCAACGAGACCACACCGGTGCCAGTCTGCGTCACATTGCTGTTCAGCGCCGGGCTCCACCAAGTGAGTTCCCCGTTTGAATCAACGTCTGCGGCGGCAGGCATCGTACCCGAATACGCCGGGTTGAGCACCGGCAAGCCGTTGGGGCCGAGATTGCTGAGAACCTCGTTGTTGTAGGTCCCGCAGCAGAGCTGGTTGTAGCTGGGGTCCGTGTTCGAGATCTGGAAATACGTAACTGTCAGGTCGCTCGCGAATGCGGGGACAGCACTCGCGATCGCAAGCAAAGTTAAAACCAACGCCCACCCGCGAAATTGACGAACCATAGGGTACTCCATGTCTTCGAAAGTGTGTGCTTGACCAGGCGATCGAGCGCCCGTGTAGGTGTGCAAGTTGGCACGCGCACTTGCCCCGCGGCAGATGATGAATTTCTGGTTTGTGTAACCATCGCCGATTGAGGTACTTAGGTTGGCCCGACAGAGGGGTGGCGGATCCGTATCCCGGCCAAACTGCCGCCGGATCATGCTCGCCACTGCAATTCATTTCACTTCCGGGGATGCCACTTTCCACTACGGTCGTCGAGATCGGTGCAGGCCGGACTTTACTCGCTCGCAGGATTGAGTTTTAATGTCTGACAATCAAGGGGGGATGGACGTGCCATCATTCCACCCGCACTCACCGTGAGCAGCCTTCCGCATTCAGATCTTCCCAACCAGCTCGCCTTCGGCGACTTCGAATTCTCCATGTCCCGTCTCGAGTTGCGGAAGTGCGGCGAGATTGTCCGCCTGCAACAGCAGCCCCTGAAAGTGCTTGCAGCGCTCTTACGCCGCCCCGGCGAGGTCGTGACCCGCGAAGAACTGCGCGCCGAAGTGTGGGAGCAGGACATTCACCTGGATTTCGACGACGCGCTGAATCATGCCGTGAAGTACCTGCGGGATGCACTCGGCGACAGAGCGGGCAAGCCGGAGTATATCGAGACGGTGCCGCGGCGGGGATACCGTTTGGTTGCGACGGTGCGCGAGATCGAGTTGCTGCACAATTCCGAGCGACAGTCGAACCTCCCTGGCGCCGCCGCAGTCGAGCCGTTGCAAGTTGCAGTGCCGCAGGCCAGCATGTCGTTCGTCTCTCGCGGCCCGCGGCTCAGGACGGTTGCCGGGTTATCGCTGGCGATAGCCGCCGTTCTCGTCATCGTGGGGTGGTCTTGGCCATCGCGGCCGGCGCGCGTGGCCGGCATTGTCCGCCTGACGCACTTCGGCTTAGCCACAGCGGCTGTCAGCGATGGCCGGCGCCTTTATGTCGGGCAGGAAAAGGGCGGAACCCACAATATAGTGAGCTTCCCTGCCGACGGCAGCGGGGAACCGACACCTCTCCCACTTCCATTCGCGGTCGCCGACCTCCTGGACATCTCGCCGAGCCGGGATTCGCTGCTGGTTGCGGGCTCGCAGTCGGAAACTGCGCCCTCAGCGGTCTGGATCGTGCCATTGTCGGGCGGCCCGCCGCGACGCGTTGGCAATATCGAGTCAGATTCGGCCAAGTGGTCGCCGGACGGAAAAAAGATCGCCTTTGCTGCTGAAGGGCAGGATGAAATATCCCGGCTGTATACGACATCGCCGGACGGACACGACGCCCGCCTGCTTGCATCCGAGGCGACCACGGTGGACAGTTGGTCCCCGGACGGCCGGCGCATCCGCTTCACCCGCCTGCACGGCGCGACGGGTGGTACGTCGCTGTGGGAAGTTGACGCCGCCAGCGGCAATGTCCGGCCATTCCTCCCCGAGCGACACGACCCCCGGGCGCGCTGGAGCGAAGGCCAGTGTTGCGGAACGTGGACCCAGGACGGGCGATACTTCCTCTACGAGGAGGCATCGGGAGATCGCGTGAAACTGCTGGCTGTGCCGGAGCATGGTTGGTTCGGCCGGTCGCGTCCGGAAGAGCTTTACTCATCCCCACTGCGTGTGAGCGCGACAGCAACGACGCCAGATGGCCACGTGTTGCTCATCGGGTGGCAAGGCAAGCGTGAATTGGCCAGATACGACCGGCAGATGCGGAAATTCGTGCCGCTGTTCCCCGGCGTGGAAGCCGCATTCATCTCCTATTCGCCGGACCGGCAGTGGGTCGCCTACACATCCGATTCGGACCGGACGCTCTGGAAAATGCGTATAGCAACGGGAGAAAAGATCCAGCTCACGCAGCCTCCGATGCAAACGTTCGGACCAGAATGGTCGCCCGACGGGCGAACCATCGCGGTTCATGTACTGAATCCCGGGAAAACGGGCAAGATCGCGCTAGTACCAGCCGGCGGCGGGACAGCGCGAATCTTATTCGAAGGCGATCAGGTCCAGGACGACGACCAGCGATGGTCCCCCGACGGCTCGTCGCTGATGTTTGGGCGCGTCTGGCTCGACAAGAATGAACAAAGCACCGGGTCGAGTATCTGCATTCTCGACCTGCGCACGGGAAATATTTCGAAAGTGCCTGGATCGAAAAATATCGGGCCCGCGGCGTGGTCGCCGAATGGACGCTACGTCGTCGCACAATCGGCGGATTTGCGAAAGCTGATGCTATTTGATTTCCACACGGGCGTTTGGAAGACGATCGCCTCGGGCGAACTGATTTGGTTCCCCCACTGGTCGCACGATAGTGAGTCGGTGATCTACCAGGATGCCATGTCAGGCGAGGAACAGCCGATTTATCGCCTGCATATCGCCACCGGTAAGTCCCAAAAAATCGCGACACGCGCCGACACCTTGCGTCCAGACATTACCAAATACCGGCTGGTTGG
>JBOGLI010000038.1:0-2648 GCA_050746165.1 Terriglobales bacterium
GGATCAGGCGCTCCGTTGGGAGTCTTGAACGACTTCGCCGCGTCGGATCCTCTGTATTGTTCAAGAGCGGTGGCGAAGAGCTCACCTAAGCTCAACGCGATTCCATGCTCCGCGATCGTCTTCACGATCCCGTTCGCCTGCCGTCTCAGTGCAAACGGATCTTTCGAACCGCTCGGAATCAGCCCCAGCGCGAACATTCCGGCGATCGAATCGGCCTTATCGGCGATCGAGAGCACCGCGCCCTCGATTGTCCGCGGGACGGAGTCTTCCATCGACTCCGGCTTGTACTGGTCGTAGATGGCGTCGCCGATCGCGTTCTGCGCCTCGGCTGGGACCTCCAGCGGCTGCACCTTGGCGTACAGTCCGCCGACGATGCCCTGCAGTTCGGTGAATTCCTTCACTAACTCTGTCGTTAGGTCGGTCTTGGCCAGCAGCGCCGCTTTATGAACAATGCCATCGCGTACGACCTTGCCGCTTTTGTCGACCGCCGACGGTCGACCGTCGACGTCATTCAGCACCGCGCAAATCTGGCTGGCCAGGCGCTGCACGCGGATGGTCTTGTCGTAATAGCTGCCCAGGTCCTTCTGGAACGTGACGTTCTTCAGCCACTCGACGCGCTCGCGCAGCGGATGTTTTTGGTCGGTGTCCCAGAAGAAGCGCGCGTCATTAAAGCGCGCCCCCAGCACGCGTTCATGCCCGTGGCGGATGATGCCCTCTGGGTCAGCATCGGTGTTCATGACCGCTAGGAAGTGCGGCGCGAGTTTTCCGGACGAGTCTTCCACCGCGAAGTACTTCTGGTGGTCGCGCATCACCGTAACGAGCACTTCTTCAGGCAGCGAGAGAAATTCAGGATCGAAGTTGCCGAGGATGACACCGGGAAACTCGGTGAGGTTGACGACCGTGTCGAGCAGTTCTTGATCTTCCCGCCAGCGCGCGCCCGGAACCGTCCGAGTCGCGCGATCGAGTGCCTTGCGGATGAACTCGACCCGCTCTGCGCGCCGCACGAACACCGCGGCATCTTTCAAATTCGCGGCATACGACGCCGGCTCCTGGATCGCGACGGGCGTTATGATGCGGTCCTTCGCGAAAACTTCGTGTCCATCGTGTGAACGCCTTTCCTCTGCGCTCCCCTGCGCCCCCTGCAGTGAACCCGCCAATCGGTGTCCGCGCGACGTCTTCCCCGCCCGAATCCCCGCGAACTCCACCGGCACCACGCGATCGCCGAGCAGCGCCACCATCCAGCGCACAGGACGCACGAAGCGCTCCGGCTTGCCTTCGCGCCAGTACATGTTCTTGGGCCAGTAGATGGCGTTGATTTCTTTCGGAAGCGTTTCGGCCAGTATCTGCTCGGCGGTCCGGCCCTTCTTCGTCACGCGCGCCGCGATGTACTCGCCTTTCGCATCCTTCACGCGTTCGAGAGTGGAAACATCGACGCCCCACTTTTCGGCGAACTTGATCGCCGGAACGTTCGGCTTTCCATCTTTGTATGCAACCGTGACCGACGGCCCCTTTTCGACCGACTCGGCATCCGCCTGCGCCTCGCGCACGCCGCGCGCCAGCACTGCCAACCGGCGCGGCGTCGAATAGCGCTCGATTTCGGGAGACTCGACCAGGGATTCGCGGACCAAGAATTCGCCGACACGTTTCCCGAGTTCTTCCTCGGCGGCGTCGATCATCCGCGCCGGGATTTCTTCCAGTCCGACCTCTAGCAGGAAATCAGGCATCGCGTGAATTCTCTATTGTCTCAGAATCGCAAGTTGCGGGGTGTGAGTTGGGTCACTAAATCGAGTAATAAGTGACAAGTAACAAATTGTTAAAAATCAGCAACTGGACGGCTACTTCGTTGTCGCAGCCGCTTCCCCGGCAACTGCTTGCTGATTGCTGACGGCTGATTGCTGCTTCACCCACGCCTTGGCCACGCCGACAGCCAACTGACGTATGCGCGCGATGACTCCCACGCGCTCTGTCACCGAGATCGCCCCACGCGCGTCGAGGATATTAAAGAGGTGCGAACACTTCAGGCACAGGTCATAGGCGGCAAGTAGTGGGAACCGGCTCTCGGCTTTCGGCTCCCGGCCTTCGGCTTTCGTCAATTCGTTGAACTCGTCGATCAGCTTCTTGCATTCCGCCTCGTACGCTGCCAGGTGCTCCCACGCCTTCTGCACATCCGCCATCTCGAAGTTGTAAACCGAGTATTGCAGCTCATCGGTCAGGCGCACATCGCCGTACGTCACTGCCTTGCCCGAGTGGGGATCGCGCGCCCACACGATGTCGTAAATCGAATCAACGTCCTGCAAAAACGCTGCGATGCGTTCTAACCCGTACGTTAATTCGGCCGAAATCGGGTCCAGGTCCACGCCGCCGCACTGCTGGAAGTAGGTGAACTGCGTGATTTCCAGGCCGTCCAGCATCACCTGCCAGCCCACGCCCCATGCGCCGCCCGCGGGCCACTCCCAGTTGTCTTCCTCGAACTTCAGGTCGTGCCTGCCGAGGTCGATGCCGATGGCTTCGAGCGATTCCAGATACAGCTCCTGGATATTCTCCGGCGGCGGCTTCAGGATCAGTTGCAGTTGCGTATGCCGGTACAGCCGGTTGGGGTTCTCGCCATAGCGCCCGTCGGCCGGCCTGCGGCTCGGCTGCGTATACGC
>JBOGLI010000039.1:0-2554 GCA_050746165.1 Terriglobales bacterium
ACATTTTCTTTCTTGCGAAGCGAGTTCTTGATGATGCGCAGCGCCTCGTCGAGCGTGTTGACCATGAAATCGCAGTAGCCGGTGCGCAGGCGCTTCTTGATGCGCTCGGGATCGACCTCGATCCCGAGAAACGCCGCGCCCGTCATCGTTGCCGCCAGCGGTTGCGCGCCCCCCATTCCGCCCATCCCGCCGGAGACGATTAACTTGCCTTCGAGTTCGCCGCCAAAATGCTTCTCGCCCGCGGCGGCAAAAGTTTCGAAGGTGCCCTGGATGATGCCCTGCGAGCCGATGTAGATCCAGGAGCCGGCGGTCATCTGGCCGTACATCATGAGGCCGGCGCGCTCGAGCTCGTTGAACTTGTCCCAGTTCGACCAGTGTCCGACGAGGTTGGAGTTGGCAATGAGAACACGCGGCGCGTATTCATGCGTGCGAAAGATCCCGACCGGCTTGCCCGATTGGACCAGCAGCGTCTCGTCGTTGTCGAGCGACTTGAGGGAATTAACGATGGCGTGAAAGCACTGCCAACTGCGCGCGGCGCGCCCGGTGCCGCCGTAAACGACGAGGTCGCGCGGGCGCTCGCCGACTTCCTCGTCCAGGTTGTTCATGAGCATGCGCATGGCGGCTTCCTGCTGCCATCCCTTGCAGGAGATCTGGGTGCCGCGCGGAGCTTTCACGGGCGTGTACGTAGAGGCAGTGATTTCGGTTTCGACGGGCATAACGATCCATGGTATGCCGGGAAATTGAGCGAAGCAAAAAAGAAGTGGTCAGTGATCAGTGGTCAGTGATCAGCAGGTGTACCCGAAAAGTTGTGGTGAAACCACCTGATCACCGAACAGTGACAACCGACCACCCGCCGCGTGCATGCGCTTCGTTCGACTGGTACCATGATCGGTTTCCATGGAGGAATTATGAGCGTCATACAGGAACTGGAGCCGAAGGCGGTATGGAGCCATTTTGAAGAGATCCGGCAGATCCCGCGTCCGAGCGCGAAGGAACAGCGCGCGCGAGAGTGGGTGCTGGCGAAAGCGAAGAAAAAAGGACTGGAAGTAATCGAAGACAAGGTGGGGAACATCGTCGTGCGCAAGCCGGCGCACCCGGGACGCGAGAAGGCGCCGGTGGTCGCGCTGCAAGGCCATCTCGATATGGTCTGCGAAAAGAACGAGAGCGTCGCGCACGATTTCGACAAGGACCCGATCGAGGTCGTCCGCAAGGGCGAGTGGCTCTACGCGAACGGCACGACCCTCGGCGCCGATAACGGCGTCGGCGTTTCGGCCGCGCTGGGCGTGATGGAGAGCGACGACATCAAGCACGGCCCGTTGGAGTTCGTGTTCACGATCGACGAAGAGCGCGGGCTGACCGGAGCGTCGGAGTTTCCCGGCGGAGTGCTGCACGCGCGCTACTTCCTCAATCTCGACGGGGAAGAGAAGGGGACGCTCTGCATCGGGTGCTCGGGCGGCGTGAATACAACGGCGCGGCGGAAAGTCGGGCTGCGTCCGGCCGCCGCGGACACGGCGTACAAGGTGAAGGTATCCGGGTTGAAGGGCGGGCACTCGGGCGTGGACATTCATCTCGGGCGCGGCAACGCCCTTCGCGTTCTCGGAGGCGTGGTGCAGAGGCTGATTGAGCAAGTGAATGTCGAAGTCGCGGACCTGAAGGGCGGCAGCGCGCGCAACGTGATCCCGCGCGAGGCGACGGCGGTAATCGTGGCGGACCACGGACGCGAGGTCGAATTGAAGGCGGCAGTCGCCGCTTTCGCGGCGGAAACGAAGACCGACTTTGGCGAATTCGATCCGGGCGTGCAGATCTCGGTGGAGAAGACGGAGCGTCCGGCGCAGGTGATCGATCCCAAGGACGCGCGGACCGTGGTCGACCTGCTGGTGGCGATCCCACACGGGGTGCTGGCGATGAGCCCGGACGTCCCCGGCCTGGTGCAGAACTCGACGAACCTGGCGACCGTGTCGGTGAAGAACGGCGAGGTGGAGATCGGGTCAAGCCAGCGCAGCGCCATTGAAAGCAGCAAACAGGCGGCGGCGAAGATGGTCGCGACGTCATGCGGGCTGGCGGGGTTCGAAGTCGAGCACGCCGGGAGCTATCCGGGATGGAAACCGGAACCGCACAGCGAGATCGTGCAGAAGTGCAAAGAGGCGTTCCAGGAAGTGTTCGGTTCGGAGACGCGGCTGGTGGCCATGCACGCCGGTCTGGAGTGCGGCGTGATTGGCGAGAAGTATCCCGGAATGCAGCTCATCTCTTTCGGGCCGCAGATCGAGAGTCCGCACAGCCCAAACGAGCGGGTGGAGATTCCGTCGGTCGGGGAGTTCTGGAAGTATCTGAAGGCGGTGCTGGAAAAGCTGTGAAAGCCGTTATTGGTTGTTGGTGATTGGTTGTTGGTTTTCAGCAGTGAACTACAAGGGCCTGGCTACTACCAACAACCAAGAACCAATAACCAAGAACCAGGAACCAAGAACCAAGAACCAACAAGCATCAATCAATTATTTATCGATGCGCTCGCCGCCCCAGCGGAAGCGCACACCGGCGCGAATGAGTCGTGGAGAGC
>JBOGLI010000040.1:0-3368 GCA_050746165.1 Terriglobales bacterium
GAGATAAGGTCGCTATTTCGGGCACGCAATTCCTGGTTTACGGCATGCCGGTTGTTCCGCAGGAGAGCTGTTCGTGAGAACCCGGCTTAGAGGTCTCTGCGATCGCCAATAGAAATTCCCAGCATTCAGCACAAAGAGACAGCGCTGCAATTCTCAAGTTGCTGTGACTGAGAACTGACAACTGATAACTGAGAACTGCTTTTCATGGTCGACTTCTTCATCCACCGTCCGGTCTTCTCTACCGTCTGCGCGCTGCTTATCATTCTCGCGGGCGCGGCTTCCATTCCTACGCTTCCGATTGCGCAGTTCCCCGACCTCGCGCCTCCGCAAGTCGGGGTTACCGCCGTCTACACCGGAGCCAGTTCCCAAACTGTCGAGGCTGCCGTCACCACGCCGCTGGAGCAGCAGATTAACGGTGCTGAGGGCATGAAGTACATAACTTCCTCCAGCACCAACAGTGGCGTAAGCAGCATCACTGCTACCTTCGATCTCAGCCGCAATCCGGACCTCGCCGCCGTCGATATTGAAAACCGCGTCAACACTGCCTCCGGACGCCTGCCCGCTGCGGTCAAGCAGATCGGCATCACCGTAGCCAAGACTTCGCAGAACTTCGTCTTTGGCGGCGCCGTCTTCTCTCCCGATGGCCGCCTCTCGACCTCGTTCATCAGCAACTACCTCGATGTCTATGTCCGCGACCCGCTGAAGCGCATCCCTGGCGTTGCCGACGTCATCATCTTCGGGGAGCGCAAATACTCCATGCGTCTCTGGCTCGATCCCGTGCGCATGGCCGGCCGCGGCCTCACCGCCGACGATGCCGTCAACGCGCTCCAGGAGCAGAACGTCGAAATCTCCGCCGGGGAAATCGGCGCCCAGCCCGCAATTCCCGGCCAGCAATACCAGATCAGTGTCCGCGCCGTCGGCCGTCTTTCCGAACCGGCGCAGTTCGAGGACATCATTCTCAAGAGTAATGCCGACGGAACGCTCGTCCGGCTGCGTGACGTCGGCCGCGCCGAACTCGGCGCCGAAGACTATAGCAGCGACCTCGACTACAACGGCCATGAATCTGTCGGCATCGCCGTCACCCAGCTCTCCACCGCCAACGCTCTCGATGTCCATCAGCGCTGCGTCGCCGAACTCGACCGTCTCTCGAAGCGTTTTCCTCCCGGCATGAAATATGAGATCGCCTTCGACACGACCGACGCTGTCAGTGAATCCATCCGCGACGTGATGATTACGGTGGGTTCCGCCATCTTCCTCGTCATCCTGGTCATCTTCACTTTTCTTGGCGACTGGCGGACAACCATCATTCATTTCATCGCCACTCCGGTTGCGCTCGTCGGGACATTTACCTTCGTCAAGATTCTCGGCTTTTCCATCAATACGCTTACGCTCTTTGGCATCACGTTGGCGACCGGCCTGGTGGTCGACGATGTCATCGTCGTGATCGAAAACATTGAACGCCACCTGCAGGAGGGCGAGCCCAGCGCGACCAAGGCGGCTGTCGATGCGATGAAAGAAGTCACCGGCGCGGTCATCGCCACCTCGCTCGTTCTCGTCGCCGTATTCGTGCCGGTCGCCTTCTTTCCCGGAACTACCGGAATCCTCTTCCGCCAGTTCGCGCTGACCATCGCGTTCTCCATCGCCATCTCCGCCTTCAACGCACTCACCCTGTCGCCCGCGCTCGCGGCGATCCTGCTCGGGCGTATGCACGGTGAAAAGAATCGATTCTCGAAGTTTGTGGATCGCGTTCTCGGCGCCCTAACCAGCGGCTACGTCCACGCGCTGCGCGTCTTTCTCCGCTTCGAAGCTGTCGCGCTTATTCTCTTCGTCCTTGGACTCGGCCTCGCTTACCTCGTTTTCAAACGCGTCCCGCAAGCCTTCGTGCCCACCGAAGATCAGGGCTATCTCATCGTCGCCATCCAGGCTCCCACCGGAGCGTCGCTCGAGTACACGCGCAACATCGGCCGGCAGGTCTCCGCCATTACAAAAAATATCCCCGAAGTTCAAGGCACCTTCGCCGTCGCGGGCTTCAGTTTTGGCGGAGCCGTTCCTAACGCCGGCCTCGTCTTCCTGCCGCTCCGCGCCTACGGAAAACGCCCCGGCAAGGAGCATACCGCCGCTGCCGTCCTCAATCGCCTCCGCGGCCCGCTCTTCGGAATCTCCGGCGCCATCGTCATTCCCTTCGAACCTCCCGCCGTCCAGGGTCTCGGGGAATTTGGAGGATTCCAGTACGAACTTCTTGACCAGGGCAACCATAGCCTCCAGGACCTCGACAAGACCACTCACGATCTCGTTCGCGCCGCCAGCGAACGTCCGCAAAAAGATCTCACCGGGCTCTTCACCACCTACACTTCTAACGATCCGCAATACGTCGTCACCATCGACCGCGAAAAAGCCAAGAGCCTCCACGTCCCACTCAGCCAGATCACCGACACCCTCGGCGTCTATATGGGTTCGTCTTACGTCAATGATTTCGATTTCAACAACCGCTCCTATCGCGTCTACGTTCAGGCCGATAAACAATTCCGCTCCCGCCCGCAGGACCTTGGCCAGTATTACGTTCGCTCCGATTCGGGATCCATGATTCCGCTCGATAATCTTGCCACCATCACGCCCAGCACTGCCCCGCAGGTCATCAGTCACTACAATCTCTTCCGCTCCACCGAAATCGATGGCTCCGCCTCCCCTGGCTTCAGTTCGGGCCAGGCGATCGACGCCATGCAGCAGCTGTCGGCGAAAGTCCTGCCCCAGGGTTACACCTATGAATGGTCCGGAATCTCGCTCGAGGAACTCGCCTCAGGTTCGACTACACTCCTTCTCTTTGGCCTCGGAACGCTTGTCGTCTACCTCACTCTCTCGGCGCAATACGAAAGCTTCGTTCTGCCTTTCATCATTCTTCTGGCTGTGCCGATGGCCCTGCTCGGGGCGCTCGGCGCTCAGTGGCTGCGCGGCCTGCAAAACGATGTCTACTGCCAGGTCGGACTCGTGATGCTCGTCGGTCTTGCCTCCAAGAACGCGATTCTGATCGTCGAGTTCGCCGAGCAGTTGCGCGAGCGTGGCATGACGATTGTGGACGCGGCGGTCGAAGCAGCGCGAATCCGGCTCCGTCCCATTCTGATGACCTCCTTTGCCTTCATCCTGGGAGTCGTGCCGCTGGTGGTCGCCACTGGCGCAGGCGAGAACGGGCGGCATTCGGTGGGTACGACGGTCTTCGGCGGCATGATCATGAGCACGATCCTGAATCTCTTCTTTATTCCTGTGCTGTATTTATTGATAGAAGGTTTCCGCGAGCGGCGCCGCCGGCCGAAGGCGGCGTAGCGCCGGCGCCCTCGCCGGCGAGCCTGCCCCGAGCGGAGCCGAGGGGTGGG
>JBOGLI010000041.1:0-4153 GCA_050746165.1 Terriglobales bacterium
GGCGCGGAGAGTCCGTCGAGACGCCCGCCGTGCAGCAGCTCCGAGGCGTACGCCGCGTTGCGTTCAACGCGCAGCAGAATGTCAAACGCGGCCTCGCGGGCAGGAGTGGGCATGAATGTAGAAGGTAGAAAGTAGAAAGGGAAAAGTAAAGGCCAACCCGTAAATACGCGGTCGCTACGAACTTTCCTGGCTTTTACTTTTCACTTTTCAATTTTTACTTTGTACTTGCGCTGGCCACCGCGGTCCCGCCCTCGACGATAATCTTGCCTTCGATCTTCGCCCCATTCACGCGATTGATCACCGTGATCGGAATCTCGCCGGCCATCTGCGGCTGGTACTCGAAGTCATACGTCTCACCCGAAGCGATGTCGAGATACGACGGGCTCACCTTCGCCAGTCGCGGTGGAACGTCGGCGCCATCTTTCGCAACCTCGCGCCATTCTCCCTGATGTTCCTTCGTGCCGATCACGATCGTCCCCGGCAGGTTCGGCGCCATGTTGACGATTCGCAACCGGTACGCGACGCCGCTCTGCATCGCGATCGGCGCGAACGTCTCCGACCCGTTCACCGTGATGTGTTCGGCGGTGAAAAACGTATCGCGCGTGCCAATCACGATCAGGCGCTCGTGTTCGGCATCGTATTTCTGCCCGGGCGCAAGCACGATCAGCGCCCCATACACTCCGTGCGAAAGCTGCTCCGGGTTTGGTGAGTGGGTGTGATAGATGAACGTCCCGGCGCGGTTCGGCGTGAAGCGCACCACGAAACTGGCGCCCGGCGCGACCATGGGCGTCATTTGTTCGCCCACTCCGGCGCCCATCACCCCGTCGTAATAGCTGTCCAGCTCGAGCCCGTGCCAGTTGATCGTGGTCGGCGCGTTCAGGTGATTGACAATCGTGATCTCCACCGGCTCATCACGGTGCAGGATCAGCGGCGGGCCCACCGACCGGTCATGCGACGTCTGCACATTGCTGCCTTCATGGATCGAGCAGGAAATCAGTTTCGATTTGCCGTCCGGCGAGTCCGGCTGCAGAACCAGTTCGAGTTTTCGGGGGTTGCGCGCGACTTTTTCCGGCGGCGCGCCCGGTTTCGGCTTGATGTTCACGATCATCATCAGCCCGCCCATGCCGTGCATCGCGCCCTCGGGGTCCTTCGGCAGCGGTGTGCCGGCAACGCGTTCCGGGTTGCCATACAAGCTCGCCTTCTGCAATCCAAACACCGGCACACGCTCGCCACTCGACATGTGCGCGTGGAAATGACAATGGAACAGCCAGCGGCCCGTGTGCGACGGCGTCCACTGCATCGTCATCGTCTGCCCGGGGCCCACGTCTTCGGTGACGACGCTTTGCTGCTCGCCCGGCGCATACTGCGTGTCTTTCTCCGCATCGCCCAGGCTGACGATCTTGTAGAACGCCCCATGCAGGTGCATTGGATGTTCGGAAAAACTCGGGTTGATGACGCGCCAGCGAATGGTATCGCCCATCGTGTACTCCAGCGCGTCGGTGAAGGGATATTCCTTGCCGTTGATCGTGGCGACTTCAAATCCGAGGGTGATCTGGTTGGGGCGCCCGAACATAGTACCGATCACGAAGATGCGCTCGTTCGGTAGCGGTCCCGGTGGATCGACGATGAACGCGCCGTTTAATACAGCATCTTCATAAAACGGGCCTTCGCCGCCGGGACCCGGTTCCTTCGGAGTGGTTCGCGCCCGGTAAAAATATGTGCCTGCCGCTCCCGAGGCAAACGTGAACTCGTGCGTCTGGTTGGGAGCGATTTCGATCCCTGGATCTTCCGTCGCCGGCCGCGTCACGAACCCGTACACCGTCGCCGGCTTTAGCAGCTTATTCGTAACCGTCACATGGACGGTCGTGTTCTCCGCCACCCGGAACAATGGCCCGGGAACCTGCGCGGTCTGACCGACTTCGCGAAAGGCCTGCACGAACAACGGCGGTCCATCTTCGGCCTCGGCGTGCCACACCCCGTCAACGATCTCGAGCTGCACGTTGAGCATGCCGTTCTCGAGTTTGCCGGCCGCGATGCGGTTCGGATTTGCCTGAATGGGCGGCGGCGGTGGCGGCAGTTGCGCCACAACCGCCACGGATAACGAACAAACTGCGGCGAACGTATGCAGAAAACGGGGAACCCGGTACATTGCCATCCCCCCAGTGAGTGAGTGTCAGACATTATGCGGCCTGGCCCCGCCCTGCACAACGCCAAATCACATCGCGGTTCGCCTTTTTGTCAGGCGAATCTTTCACCGGTTTTCGGCTGGTACCCGTTAACAAAATCGCGCGCGCTAATCTTCTTCTTCCCCTCCGGTTGGACCGTGACGAGCTCCAGCGTGGATCGCGCTCCGCACCCCGCAAAAAGTCCGTCGCGCGTAATTGCGATTTCTCCGGGAGCGAGGCCGCGCCCTTCCGTGGATTTGGCTTCGATTACAGCGAGGGTGCGTCCGCGAAAGCGTGTCCACGCGCCGGGCCAGGGCTGGAATCCGCGCAAGCGGTTGTAAATCTCGCTCGCGGTGCGCTGGAAATCGATGCGCCCATCGTCACGAGTGAGGATCGGCGCCAGCGTCGCCTGTGCATTCTCCTGCGGCCGTGGCGTGATTGTGCCCGCTTGCAATTCGCGCAATGTCTCGACAGTCAACTGCGCCCCTCTCGCGGCCAGCCGCGGCGCCAGCGTCACCGCCGTGTCGTCGGGCGCGATCGGCTCCTCCTGTTGCAAGAGAACGTCCCCGGTATCCAGCCCCTCGTCGATGCGCATCGTCGTGTTTCCCGTGACGGTTTCACCGTTTGCGATCGCCCACTGGATCGGCGCCGCGCCCCGGTACTTCGGCAGCAGCGACGCGTGCAGGTTCAGGTTCCCGAGCGGCGGCAGCTCGAGCATCCATTTGGGAATAATTCGCCCGTATCCGACCACGACAATGGCCCGCGGCGCAATCGCCTCCAGTTGTGCGCGGAATTCGGCGTTGTTCTTGATTCGTTCCGGTTGCGCGATGGGCAGACCCAGCTTGAGCGCGAGTTGCTTCACCGGCGGCGCCGCCACTTCCATGCCGCGCCCGCTCGGACGGTCGGGCTGCGTCACTACCAGCCGGACGCTATGCCCGGCATCGACCAGCGCCTGCAGTGTAGGAACGGCGAATTTCGGGGTACCGCAGAAAACGAGGTCCATCGCGCACCGGTCTGCTGCAAGCGTGATTTAACTCGGGCTACCTAAGCTGTGTTAGCACGCACGCCTTCTTGATCGCATCCTCGACTCTATCCTTGATCTCGCGTGCGATCGACTGTGCAGACGCGCCATCTTCGGAAGACTCCACGACGACGTTAACGCTGGAGATGTCGACGGTCACTCTAGCCCAAAGGCCATCGCAATAGAACCGCGCCGCGTTCCAGGCCAAGTCTTGCAAGTCGGCCAGAGCTACAGAGCGCGGCGTGAGGGATTTGGGGTCTGGATTCCTCTCTAACACGAACAACTCGCGATCAATTGCGGTAATTGAGTATTGGCGCCAGTTTCGATTCGTGAGTCGCCGCCAAAGTCCGTTTTCGACCTCCAGAAGATAATCTTCATAGTTGTCGATGAAATGCTGCTTACCATCCCGGATTTCAAATACTTCGCCCCCGGTCACGCGGATCGTACCCTCGCCCACAGCTTCAGCGGAGTGCTTCGATATCCACCCTGGTGCGTCACCCGTCGTCAACATTTGCGAGATTGAGTAGCTCGAAAGATTGAGGGAATAGACCGGCGTTACTCCCTGCGTGCGCTTTCCATGGTAGCCGACCGTGCCGATCAGGACGATTTTGTCCTCCACGACACTCGCAGAATGGAAATCGGTCGGCGGGAATGTTGATTCTGGGTAGCCATAGATCGTGAATTGTCCGTCGGCAGAAAACACGATGACATCGTTGTAGATACAGAAATCCGGGTCATAGGAGTCTTCATATTCGCCTGCGATGTGAATCGTGCGGCCATCGGCAACCTGCGTTTTCGTCTTACCCATGCGACCAAAACTCCACACTGGGCCATTACTGTCGCTCTCCGCGCCGAACATTTTTCGGGCTTGATAAGGGATGTAACTATCCTGTCCGTCGCCCTCGATCATCCATCGCCAGAACGACAAGTTCATTGGTTCCGGATTTGCATTGCCGAAGCGGCGACT
>JBOGLI010000042.1:0-1816 GCA_050746165.1 Terriglobales bacterium
GTTGCAGCCTCGCCTCTCCGCCCGATATAGTTTTCGGCCATGGGGAAATCTCTTCGCTCCTGCCTCGTTCTCGTCGTCACCCCGGCCGCGCTTCTCGGCCTCGCCCTGCTCGTCGGCGCTGAGCACGGACGCCTCATTCCCCATGCCGCCGCGCAGACGCACGCCGCCAACCCGCGTCTCGCGAAGGCCTACAAG
The DNA here is from genome assembly GCA_050746165.1 of Terriglobales bacterium. Taxonomy (GTDB): domain Bacteria; phylum Acidobacteriota; class Terriglobia; order Terriglobales; family Acidobacteriaceae; genus DAISJI01. The sequence continues at coordinate 196 of JBOGLI010000042.1, forward strand.
TTTCAGCGCGACGGCTGGACCTTCGTCCACCTCGAGGGTTCGCCCGCCGACATCGGTTTCCAGAACGGCGCGCTGCTCTCCAAGGAAATCGCCGACGCCTTCAACGCCATCAAGTTCCAGGACACGCACCGCACCAAGCGCGATTGGAATTTCTTCCACGACACGGCGAAGAACGTCTACTGGTCGCACATCGATCCCGAATATCAGCAGGAGTTGCAAGGGATCGCCGACGGCCTGAAATCCAAGGGAGTGAACATGGACGTGTACGACGTCATCGCCTACAACGCCTTCGAAGAGCTCCCCGACTACTACCTGCCCTGGCTGGAGGCGAAGCAGAAGAAGCAGGGCATGCTCATCCCCGCGCACGACAAGCTTGCCGCTCCCGAAAGCTGCTCCGCCTTCGTCGCTACCGGTTCTTACACTAAGGACGGAAAGCCGGTCATCGCGCACAACAATTGGACCAGCGTCATTCCGGGTGCGCGCTGGCGGATCATGTATGACATCGTTCCCGCCAAGGGCTACCGCATGATCATGGACGGCATGCCCGGCGTGATCGTCAGCGACGACGATTTCACCATCAACTCCGGCGGTCTGGCCGTCACCGAAACCACCATCACCGGATTTCACGGGTACGATCCCAACGGCAAGCCCGAATTCGTGCGCGCCCGCAAAGCCACGCAGTACGCCAACTCCGTCGATTCCTACGTGAAGATCATGCAGGACGGCAACAACGGCGGCTACGCCAACGACTGGCTCATCGCCGACGCCAACACCGGCGAAGTCGCGCGATTCGAGCAGGGCCTGGAGCACACTCGCCTCTGGCGCACCAAGGATGGATACTTCGAAGGATCCAACTTCGCCAGCGATCCGCAATTGATCAAGGACGAGACCGACTTCGATCCCGAGAAAAAGGGCACCTCACCCAACGCGCGCCGCGAACGCTGGCACGAGCTGATGGCGCAGTACAAGGGCAAGATCGACGTCGCCGCCGCGCAGAAGTTCGAGAGCGACCACTACGATACCTTCGAGAAGAAGGAAGATCCCGACGAGCGCACGCTTTGCGGTCACGTCGAAGTCTCGCCGCGCGGCATTCCCGAGTGGGGCTGGGGACCGTATCATCCCGGCGGCACCGTGCAGGCGAAGGCCGCCGATGCGACCATGATCAAGAGCATGAGCCTGACTGCGCGCGTCGGCCATGCCTGCGGCACCAACTTCAATGCCGCGGAGTTCCTCAAGAAGCATCCGGAATACGGCTGGCAGAAGCCCGTCCTCACCGACATGAACAGCGCTCCCTGGGCGACATTCAAGTCCGGCGAACGCCAGTAACGAAGACTAGCCACGGAGGACACCGAGGTTTTTGAATCAGTTCCTCTGTGTCCTCCGCGTCCTCTGTGGCAATTTCTTCGTGGATTTTCTCGCGAGCTTTGCCATGTCCGCGTCGTTGTCCGGCAGGAAGTACCCGACGACGATGGCCATCCCGTGCGCATCCGGGATAGCAGGCTTACCGTAGGTTCCCGTCACCTGGACGCGGTCGCCCTTCTTCAGCGGGTATCCGCCGCGATCGAGGAAGGTGACGATCGGCATCGACACAATCCGCCCCTTGTCATCCAGCTTCGCCGGC
>JBOGLI010000043.1:0-1647 GCA_050746165.1 Terriglobales bacterium
GGTCGGGGACGGTATGGTTCGGGATTGCTTCGCTGCTCACGTTCTTCGTCGCGAACATTCTCGTGCTCTCCTGGGCCGACTACAGTTTCGTGCAACCGGCGGCGTCGCTTGCCTATCTGGTGGTCGCGCTGATGAGCCGGTTCATCCTGCATGAGACGGTCACGCCGCTGCGGTGGGCGGGTGTGGCCGTTATCTGCATCGGCGTGGCGGTGATCGGACGCACGCCGCCGCGCACCACCGAGGGCGCGCCATGACCCTGGAAGTTATCCTCTTCGTGCTCATCATGGCGGCCGGAACCGCCGGTGAGCTTTGCGTCTCGCGCGCCATGAAGAGCATCGGCGAGGTACACGATTTTCGGCCTGCATCGATTGTGCGCGTCATCGGCCGCGCCCTCACCATCCCGTGGATGTGGCTGGGCCTGGGCATGATGACCACGGCGTTTCTCTCGCTGCTGGGCGTGCTGGCCATCGAGGATGTCAGCCTCGTGGTGCCGGTCACCGCGATGAGCTACGTGCTCGGGACCTTGGGCGGCAAGTTCTTTCTGAAGGAGAAAGTCTCGCGACACCGCTGGGCGGGAGTGCTGCTGGTTTGCCTCGGGGCAACGCTGGTAATTCTCGGGTCGAAGTGAACGGCTGTCGGCTGTCGGCTATCGGTCGAAGAACACCGGCCACGGATTACACGGATCGGCGCGGATTGTTTTAGAACTTCTTATGATCCGTGGAGATCCGCGCTAATCCGTGGCGGCTTGTCTCTTCTTGCCTCCGCACCGATTAGACGTGGCGCCTGCGTTCTTGCATGTTCGCGTTGGCGCGCAGTTCCTGACGCTGCTACGATGAACTTGTGTGCGGTATCACCGGATTTACGCATAAAAACTGGTCGCCGGATGCCGAGCGCATCCACCGGGCCACCGCCACGTTGATCCACCGCGGCCCCGACGAGCAGGGCGTCTACGCATCTTCCATCTGCTCACTCGGCGCCACCCGGTTGAAAATTATCGATCTCGAAGGTGGCGACCAGCCCATTACCTGCGGCGACACGACGATTGCCTTCAACGGGGAGATCTACAACCATCTGGAAATCCGCGCGGAACTGGAAAAAGCAGGCCACCGCTTTCAATCGCACTGTGACACCGAGACCGTTCTGCACGCCTTCCTCGAGTGGGACACAGCGGCCTTCGCGCGGTTGCGCGGGATGTTCGCGATCGCCCTGTGGACGGAATCGTCGCGACGGCTGGTGCTGGCCCGCGACCGCATGGGGATCAAACCGCTCTACGTCGCCCACCGCGGCACGGACCTGTTTTTCGGCTCCGAGTTGAAATCGCTGTTCGTTCATCCGGAAATCGAGCGCCACATCAGCCTGCACGCTCTCGACTGTTATCTCGCGCTGAATTATGTTCCGGCGCCGTGGAGCATGGTCGCCGGCGTGGAGAAGCTCACACCCGGCACGTGGCTGGAATGGCGCGACGGGCGCGTTCGCAGCGAGGCCTACTGGCGGCTTCCCTACTGCGATCCCAAGCCGCGCCGGATCGAAGACGCCACCGAAGAACTCGATGCGCTCCTGCGGCAGTCTATTCGTGAACACCTGGTGTCGGATGTTCCGCTCGGCATGTGGCTGAGCGGGGGCGTGGATTCTTCGACGATCCTGCAC
>JBOGLI010000044.1:0-10861 GCA_050746165.1 Terriglobales bacterium
CATTTTCTTGGTCATGGCGTGCGCGAAGTTGGGTCCCGACGCGATGGACTGCGCCATTTCCATCGCCGCCGGCAGCGATGGGCTGGAAAGCCTGTTGAAGAAGCCCCAGGCCAGGCCTTCGTCGGCCGACATCGACCGGCCCGTATAGAAAAGCTCCGACGCGCGGCCCTGGCCGATGATGCGCGGCAGCATGGTGCAGGCGCCCATGTCGCAGCCGGCCAGGCCGACGCGCACGAACAGAAACGCCACCCGGCTGCGGGCCGTGCCGTAGCGGATGTCCGAGGCCATCGCCAGGATCGCTCCGGCGCCCGCGCAGACGCCGTCGACGGCGGCGACGATCGGCTGCGGACAGGCCCGCATCGCTTTGATCAGGTCGCCGGTCATCTGCGTGAACTCGAGCAGTCCTTTTTCGTCCATCTTCGTCAGGGGCCCGATGATCTCGTGCACATCGCCGCCCGAGCAGAAGTTTCCCCCGGCGCCGGTAAGCACGATGGTCTTCACGTCCTCGGCATCGTTCATCGCGCTAAACAGGTCGCGCAGCTCGGCATACGACTCAAACGTAAGGGGATTCTTCCGCTCCGGGCGGTCGAGCGTGATCGTCGCGACCTTTCCGCCGCCTTCATAGCGAAAATGCTTCGCCCGGTAATTCGAGAGTTCACGCAACTTTTCTCTTCCTGTTTTCCCTTGTGCCTTGTGCCTCAAGCCTCACGCCTCTCTTACACTTCTCCGCCCGAGATCACAATCGCCTGCCCGTTCACTGCCTCGCTTCCCGGCAGGCACAGCCATGCCACTGCGTTTGCCACCTCTTCCGGTTTGATCATGCGCTTGAGCGGATTGCGTCCGATCAACTCCTGCCGCGCCTGCTCTTCGCTACGCCCGGTCTTCCTGACAATGTTCGCGACCGATTGCTGGACCATCTCCGTCTCGGTATAGCCGGGACACACCGCGTTCACCGTGATTCCCTTCGCCGCGACCTCGACCGCTAACGCCCGCGTTAGCCCGACCAGCGCGTGTTTCGACGCGCAGTAAGCCGCGATGTACGCCTGTCCGATCAGTCCCGCGATGCTGGCGACGTTCACGATCCGTCCCCATCCCGCCTCGACCATGCCGGGCAACGCCGCCTGCGAACAGTGAAAGGCGCCATCGACGTTCACCGCCATCAGACGCCGCCACATCTCGTAATCGGTTTTCAGGAACGGCGCCGACGCTGCCTGTCCAGCGTTATTAACGAGGATGTGAATTGGTCCGAATCGCTCGCGCGCCTGATCGAATGCCTGCCGCACCGCTTCGCGCTCGCTCACGTCTGCCGTAACGAAAGATAGAAGGTGCCCCACATCTGCCTGCTGTTGGCAGATGTGGGTACTCGCCCCGCGCAGACTTTCCACGTCGCGCCCCGTCATCGTCACCCGCGCGCCGTGCGCCAGGAACGCTCGCGTTATGGCCAGCCCGATGCCACGGCCACCGCCGGTGACCAGCGCGTGGCGGCCCGCGAGTTGTGGCGAACCTGCCGGTGTTGTGCTCAAACTTGCAGCCTCAGTTGCGCCGCGCGCGCCAGGTTGCGCTCCAGTTGCGTTTTACCGTGCAGGTACTGCTTCGGCCACCAGATGTCGGTAAAGCCCTGTTTGGCGGCCTCGTGCAGCGTCCACGCTGGATCGGCGAGATGCGGCCGGGCCACCGCGCACAGGTCCGCGCGCCCGGCGGCGATGATCGTGTTCACATGATCGCCTTCAAAGATGTTGCCCACCGCGATGGTCGGGATCCCGACTTCATTGCGAATCCGGTCGGAAAACGGCACCTGGTACATGCGGCCGTACACCGGGCGCTCCGCCTTGCTCACCTGTCCCGACGAGCAATCGATCACGTCCGCGCCGGCTTCTTTGAACAGGCACGCGACCGTCACCGCATCGTCGGGCGTGAGTCCCTCCGGCACCCAATCGTGCGCCGAGATGCGCACGCTGATGGGCTTGTCCTCCGCCCACACCGCGCGCATCGCCCGGAACACCTCCAGCGGGAACCGGCAACGGTTGTGAATCGAGCCGCCGTATTCGTCGGTGCGCCGGTTGGTGAGCGGCGAGATGAAACTCGACATCAGGTATCCGTGCGCGCAATGGTACTCCAGCCAATCGAAGCCGGCCTCGATGCCCAACTCAACCGCGCGCAAGAAATCCCCCTTGATCTTCTCCATGTCGGCGCGCGTCGCCTCACGCGGCACCTGCGAGAGCCCCTCGATATACGGAATCGGTGAAGCCGAAACTAAATCCCAGTTTCCCGACTCGAGCGGCACGTCGATCTTGTCCCATCCGGCGCGCGTCGAGCCCTTGCGCCCGGAATGTCCCAACTGCAGCGCGATCTTCGCCTCGGTGTGCGTGTGGACGTAATCGACAATGCGCCGGAACGCCCGCATCTGTTCCTCGTTCCACAGGCCGCAACACAGCGGCGTGATCCGGCCCTCGGGCGAGACGCACGTCATCTCCGTCCCCACCAGCGCCGCGCCGCCCATTGCCCGCGAACCGAGATGGACGAGATGAAAATCGTTGGGCACGCCGTTCTCCGCCATGTACACCGCCATCGGCGACACGATCACGCGGTTGCGCAGCGTGACCCCGCGCACCGTGAATGGCGTGAACATCGGCGGGACCGCCTGCTCGACCCCCGCGCGCCGCGCGAACCACGATTCCAACCGTTCCACATAACCTGCGTCGCGCACTTTCAGGTTCTCGTGCCCGATGCGCTGGCTTCCGGTGAGCAGCGAGTACGTGAACTGCTCCGGCTCGAGTTGCACGTAGCGCTCGACGTCCTCGAACCACTCCATGCGATTACGCGCGGCGCTCTGCAATTTCAGTGCCTCCACCTCGCGTTCGTCCTGGTAGCGTTGCAGCGATGTTCCGATCGCGCCACCCGATTCGGTCAGGACGCGCGACAGCGCCATCGCGTCTTCCATCGCCATCTTCGTACCCGACCCGATGCTGAAGTGCGCCGTGTGCGCGGCGTCGCCGATGAGCACGATATTGCGGTGGAACCACTGCTCGCAGAGCACGCGCTGGAACCGCAGCCACATCGCCGATCCGCGCAGGTGCGCCGCGTTCGACACCAGCTTGTTTCCCTCCAGCCGCTCGGCAAAGAGCCGCTCGCAAAAGGCGATCGACTCCTCTTTTTCCATGCGGTCGATCCCCGCCGCCAGCCATTTCTTCTCCGGTGTTTCGACAATGAACGTGGACCAGTCTTCGTCGAAGCGGTAGGCGTGCAGCGTGAACCAGCCCCATTCGGTCTCGCGAAAATCGAAGGTGAACGCGTTCAGCTTCTTGCGCGTCCCCAGCCAGATGAACCGGTTCTTGCGCACCTGGATATTCGGCCGGAAATGTTCCGCGTACCGTTTGCGCGTGACGGAAAAAATCCCGTCCGCCGCCACCACCAGGTCGTTTTCCGCCGCGTACGGCTCCGGGTCGGTGACGTCTTTCTCGAAGACCAGTTTGACGCCCAGCTCGGCAGCGCGCTGCTGCAGAATTTGCAGCAGCTTCATGCGCGCGATCCCGCTGAACCCGTGCCCGCTCGAGGTGAATTTCCGTCCCTTGAAGAATACGTCGATGTCGTCCCAGCGCCGTAACGCCTGCGTTATGGCCCTGTGCGTTTCCGGATCCGCCTCGCGAAAGCCGTCCATGGTCTTATCGGAAAACACGACGCCCCAGCCGAAGGTGCTGTCGGCGCGGTTGCGCTCGACGACGCTGATATCCCAGCGCGGATTCGCCTTCTTCGCCAGCAGCGCGAAATACAATCCGGCTGGACCGCCGCCGAGGCAGGTGATCTTCATGCCGCCACCGCCTTGAGCGCGTCCGCCAGCTTCTCTCCTGACTCGTCCGCCAACGCCGCCTCTCGCAAATTCTTCAGGATCGCCGCCGCGTCCGCCCGCCCGCGCAATGACGCGAGCGACTCAATCAGCGCGCGATAATTCTTCATCCCGCGCCGGTGCGTGTCTCCATAGCCCTTGATCAGGCGCGGCAATTGCGCAAGCTCCACCGCGAGTCCGTAATCCTGTTTCGCGGTTTCACTTACTAGCGCCAGCCACTTCGCGATCTCCTCCGACTCCGCATGAAACCGCAGCGACCTCCTCCGGCCCTTCCGACGGCCGGCGAGAAAGTACAGCATCAGGAACCCGCGCAGCGAAGTGGTCTCGACGATGCGCCCATTTCCCGTATAGCCATTGATGATCTTCGCCCCGGCACTCGACCGCAGCAGCCACTCGCCCACGCGCTTCGGAAGAATGTCTGCAATCTCCTGCACGCTGGGGTGCAGATACTCGTGGATGCGCACCACCTGTTGTTCCTGCGCCCGCGATTCCTGCCGCACCCGATCGATGCGCGCCCGCCGCAACTTCAGGTCGGCCACGCGAACCGCATCTTCATACGTCATCCACAGCGCCAGGTAGCGAGCCGTCTCCCGCAACAACGCGAAGCTGCCATCGCCATACCGCTCGTCTAGCTCCCGAATCCCTTTCAACCGGTCGCGGTACTCTTCCGCGTACTTCACGTCCTGGTAATCCGCGCACTTCGCCGCCCCCGCGTCCACCATTTCCAGGTGGCTGCCCCATCCTTCCGTGCTTTGGGTGGCCCACCCTTCCGCCCGCTTTTGGCGGAGGGTGGGGTCTTCCCCACCCTCGCGGAATCCGGCATCGAATGCCACCAGACTCGCCTCCACTCCCACGCCGCTCTCCCGGATCGCGTTCGCATACTGCTCCCGCGTGAACCGCAGCGCCTCCGACCTCGCCAGCGCTCCCAGCAGCGCCGCGCTGATTACACTTTGATGTTCGCTCGCAATCCGAGCGTAATCGCCGGCAACAAACTTCTTCGCCGTCTTCTTCCCCGATTCAATTAGCACTTCGGTATCGACACGCCCATCGCCCATCGCGATCTTTTCCGTCATCGAATACACCCGGTGCGTAGACGCGACCAGCGTCGTGCGGTCGGGCGTGACCAGCCCTCGCTGGACTGCGCGCCCCATCTCCATCAATTCCGACGCGATCACCACGTCGACTTCGCCCGGCACCGGCATCAACGCCAGCACGGGGTCCTTCCCCTCCGCACGCGCCTCTGCCTCCGGAAACATCTCGATGTAATAGATCGTCGCGCCTGTCCGCTGCGCCACGCCGGGGACAGAAGTGGTCTGCGCCAGATATCCATTCTTCTCGGCAACATCGACGATCCAGTCCGCGAGCACACCCCCGCCCTCACCGCCCATCGCGAGAATGGCCACGCTGATCGCCCGCGCCCGAATTTGTGGCGCTGTGCTCATAAGTGGGTGCCCCACCCTAGCCCGGTTTTGGCTAGGGTGGGAGTGTGACTCCGCTCCGTCTGCCGCTGCAATCCGGCGATTACTCCGCTCTTCACGCGCGCCGCAAACCGTTCCCACCGCCCCGGATTGGTCACTACATCCGCTCGATAGAACGACGGGCACAGCACCGCCGCGTGCGCCACCTCGCCGCAAACTCCGCACCCGATACAGCTTTCGATCACCGTCGCCACCGGATCGACGCGCAGCGGATCGGGACTCGGCGCGATCGTCAGCGACGGGCACCCCGACAGCCGGATGCACGAGTGGTCGCCGGTGCACATGTCGGCATCCACGCCGAACTTCTCGCGCACCACCCGCTTCCCTTCCTTCGCCTGTTTCTGCCGCTGCGGCTTCTCGCGCCGCTCTTTATTCAACGCGCACTCGCTCTGCGCGACGATCACCTTCGGCCCTTTCTCGCCGGTGGTCAGCGCCTCGCGCAGCACGTCGCGCATCGCGGCCACGTCGTAGGTGCGCTTGATCTCCCGTACCCACTTCACTCCCACCCCGCGCACCGCCGCGGCGATCGACATCTTCGTCGTGCGGATCGGGTTGTCGGCCGCCGACGACAGAATGTCCTGCCCGCCTGTTGCCGCGCTGTAATTGTTGTCCACCACCACCAGCACGCTATCGCTCTGGTTAAAGACGGCATTGCCGACGCCGCTGGTCAGCCCGTTGTGCCAGAATCCGCCGTCGCCCATGATGCTGATGGAGCGCTTCTTTGCCGGGACATCAAGCGCCGCCGAGCTCGCCCACGCCAGCCCATATCCCATCGTGCTTGCGCCGATATTGAACGGCGGCAGGATGGAAAAGAGATGGCATCCGATGTCGCTGCTCACGTGATGCGTCCCCAGTTCGCGCTCCACCAGCTTCATCGCCGCGAAAATCGGCCGCTCCGGGCAGCCCGTGCAAAACGACGGCGGCCTGCCATGCACCTGCTTCTCCAGCTCATTCATTACCGGCAGCGTTACCGGCCGCGCTACCGACGGCAGGTGCTCGCGGTCAATCAACTGCGGCGCGTATTTCTCGACGAAGCTCAGGACGCCGCGCGTGACTGCCGCTCCCGTGTACTCACCGGCCATCGGCAGCATGTCTTTCCCGTGGAGCCGCGCCGGAATATCCGCCTTGCGCAGGATCGCCGCCAGGTTCTGCTCGATATAGTCCGGCTGGCCTTCTTCCACGACCAGCACGCCGCGCTTCGCGGCGCAGAACCGCCGCACTTCATCGTCGACTAACGGATACGTTACGTTCAGCAAGTACAGCGGCACCTGCGAATTCCCGAACGCATCCGACAGCCCGAGCAGTTCCAGCGCGCGCACCACGGTGTTGTACATCCCGCCTTGCAGAATGATCCCGAAATCCTGCGCGCCGTCATTGACAAACTCGTTCAGACCACGCTCGGTAATGAACTTCTGCGCCGCCGGCCAGCGCTGCCGCACCTTTTCCTGCTCATGCACGAAGCTCCCGCGCGGCAGCACGATCCGCTGTGTTTCGCGCGAGGGATTCTCCAGCGCGTCGGCCAGTGTGAACTTCGGCCGTACATTATCTTTCGCGATAAACCGACCGTGGACATGGCACGCCCGGATGCGCAATTCCATCATCACCGGCGTGTTCGTTGCCTCCGACAGCTCGAAGCCCTCCTCCACCGCCTGCACAATCGACGGCAGGTTCGGCCGCGGATCGAGCAGCCACATCTGCGACTTCATCGCAAACGCGTGCGAGCGCTCCTGCATGATGCTCGAACCCTCGCCGTAATCCTCGCCGACGATGATCAGCGCCCCGCCCTTCACGCCGCCCGACGCCAGGTTCGCCAACGCGTCCGAGGCAACATTGGTGCCAACCGTGGACTTGAACGTCACCGCACCGCGCACCGGGTAGTTCATCGACGCGGCCAGAGTGGCCGCCGCCGTCGCTTCCGACGCGCTGTTCTCGAAATGAACGCCGAGTTCTTCCAGGATGGGGTTGGCATCGTTGAGCACGTCCATCAGGTGCGAGATGGGCGCGCCCTGGTATCCCGCGACGTACGACACTCCCGACTCCAGCAGCGCCTTCGTGACCGCAAGGATCCCTTCGCCCCGGAACTCCTGCCCCGCTCCGAGCTTCAGCTTCTCGACTTCGCGTTTGAAGCTACGTTCCGCCATGTTGAAACCAAGTGCTCAGTGCTGAGTGCCGAGTGCTTAGACAATCCGTTCTTGCTCAACACTCAGCACTCGGAACTAAGCACTAAGCACTGACCAGCGCCAGCACCCGGCAGGGACTTCCCGATCCGTTCACGATCTTTAACGGCGGCGTGATCAGCAGCGCGCCCTTTGCCGGCAACTGGTCGAGGTTCGTCAAACTCGCCAATCCGAACTTATTATTCCCATGCATGATGCTGTGGCACGGAAACGGCGGGTTGAACGTAAACGCCTGCCCCGCGTCCGTTCCCACGCCCTCCGATCCCCAGCCGATTACCTCGCGCTCCTTGGCCAGCCACGGCACCAGCTCCGGATGCGGTCCCGGCACGTGCGCGCCATCTTCCTTGATGTTCAGGAATTCCGCCCCGTTACGCTTCGACCAGCCGGTACGCATCAGCACCCACGAGCCCTTTTCGATGCGCCCGTGTTGCTGCTCCCATTTTTCGACGTGCTCCCGCGTGAGCAGGAAATCCGCGTTCGACTGTGACTCGCGCGACACGTCGATCACGTTGGCCGGCGCGATGAACTTTTCGGGCGGAATGGAATCGGTTGCGTTCGCCGGGTAGTCCTTGCCGGAAACCCAGTGCACGGGCGCGTCGAAGTGCGTGCCGGTATGCTCGCCACAGCAGAAGTTGTTCCAGTACCACGCCGGGCCGCGACTATCGTAGTGCGATATTTCTTCCAGCCGGAACGGCCACGACTTTCCAAACTCCGGCGGCAACTGGATCACCGGAGTAACAGCGTCCAGCGGCTGAGTCAGATCGACGACCCGGATCGTCCCCGACGCGAGTGCCTGCGCGAACTGCGCGAGAATGCCATCGTTCACGGCCATCCCCCTTGGCAAACAGTGTAACCGCAGACTGCAAGCCTGGCCCGATTGCGGAATTGCCGAATCGCTAATTGCGGAATGGAAAGCAGTATCCGGCGGTTCAATTCCGCAATTCCCCGATTCCGCAATTCCGCAATCCATTAATCTGTTTTCACCGGCGCCGGGGACCGTTCCGCCTCCCCCATCGTCAGCGTGAAATTCCGTATCGTCGGTGACAACGCCGCCATCAATCCGACCAGCAGTACGGTCGCCGCGCCTCCGCTCACGATGGAGATCATCGTGCCCAACGCCACCGGCATGAACAGCGACGCCATGAATCCAGCCTCCATCTCGCCCAACTGCGGCCCGCCGATGACGAACATCATGTTGAATCCCGTGATGCGCCCGCGCAGTTCATCCGGTGTAAGCACCTGGCGCAGAGTATGCCGGATGACCGTCGAGAACAGGTCCGCCGCGCCCGCCGCCGCCAGCGCCGCCACGGTCAGGAACAGGTTATGCGACAACCCGTAAACGATGGTCGCCGCGCCATAGGCCGCCACCGACCACAGCAGCAGCGGCCCCTGCCGTCGCGCCAGCGGCCGTACCGACGTCAGAATCGACGCCAGCAATGCCCCAGCACCCGGCGCCGCCCTCATCCACCCATAGCCTTGCGCGCCGACGTGCAGGATCTGGTCGGCGACAATCGGCAGCAGCGAAATTGCGCCCGAGAATAATGTTGCAAAAAAATCCAGCGTCATCGTCCACAGGATGATCCTCATGCTGAATAGGAACTGGAATCCCATGCGCAATGACGCCACCCAGCTCTCGTGGTGAACGGCGCCCGGCTCCGGCTTCCCCGACGCGCGCAGCGAAAACAGCGCAATCAACACGGCCACATACGACGCCGCATTGCTGAAGTAAATCGGCGCGAGGGCGTGTGTTGAATGCGCGGTCCGCGACGCGGCCGTCGCCCCCAGGATCACGCCGGCAATCGCCGGGCCGGTGATCATGGCGATCTGCATGAATGTCACGTTCAGCGACAAAGCTCCCGGCAGGTCGTCCTTCGAAACCAGACGCGGGATGAGCGCGTGCCGCGCCGGAGCATCGAATGCACTGGCCGTCGCGGTCAGACCCGTCAGCAGGTACACCAGCCAGAGCGTGTCCCGCCCCAGCCACGTCGTCACCGCCAGCGCCAGCGCGATCAGCAGCATGGCCGATTGCGTGGTGAACTGGACGACCTTGCGGTCGTTGCGGTCGGCCACGATCCCGCCCCACATCGAGAACACGATCAGCGGCACGGCCCGCACCAGCCCAACGGCACCGAGCGCCAGCGGAGACCGCGTCAGCACGTACACGTGCCAGTCGATGCCGACGTTCTGCATCTCCGTCCCGATGATCGAGATCAGGGTCGCCGCGCCCAGCAGCCGGTAATCCCGATGTCGCAGCGCATGGTACGGCCGCTGCCGCACTTCGCTCATCCCATCCCCTCGCACCCGCGCCACAGCATACCGTAGTGCCGCCGCTCATTTTTGTTATTCGCTCGAGTGTGGTGATCGGTGAACGGCATTCGGTGATCGACGGTTCAAAACCGCAACTCTCGCCGCCGTTCGCGGCAAGACGGATGTCGATCGAACACCCGCTGATCACTGATCACCGACCACCGAACACTGCTTTTCCCGGTATTACACAAGTATTACAAACGCCTCCCACGCTAACTGTTACGTTGGAATCAGTTCAAGAGTGAGGGATGGCAGAATGAGTGTTCTACAAGGGGACCGCACTTTTCGCGAGCCCATTAGCCCTATTACCACATTTTTCATGGTCGCCTTCCACATCGGCGCCATTGCCGCGCTGTTCTTTTTCAGTTGGAAGGCCGTCATCATCGCCGCCGCCCTTTGGTACGTCAGCGGCAGTCTCGGCATCGGCATGGGCTACCATCGGCTACTGACCCACCGCGGTTATAAGACTTACAAACCCATCGAATATTTTCTGACCTTCTGCGGCGCGCTCGCCCTGGAAGGCGGACCGATGTTCTGGGTGGCCACGCACCGCGTCCATCACCAGAACACCGACGCCGAGGGCGACCCTCACTCCCCGCGCGACGGCGGTTTCTGGTCGCACATGGGATGGATCATCACCGGCCGTTCGCTGCACAATCACTCCTCGGCCCTGTCGCCCTACGTCCCCGACCTGCGCAAGGACAAGTTCCACGTCTTCATCAGCCGCTGGCACTGGGTTCCGACCGTTCTCGTCGGCATTGTGTTGCTCGCCATCGGCGGGATTCCCCTGGTGCTCTGGGGCGTCTTCTTCCGCATCGTCCTCGGCCTGCACTCGACCTGGCTGGTAAACTCCGCGACGCACATGTGGGGCAAGCAGCGCTTCCTCACCGGCGATACCTCCAAGAACAGCTTCTGGGTCGCCATACTGACTTTCGGCGAGGGCTGGCACAACAATCACCATGCCCATCCGCAGTCGGCCAAGCACGGCCTTGCCTGGTACGAAGTCGATCTCAACTGGTACGGCATCTCGCTGCTGCGCGTGCTGCACCTGGTGT
>JBOGLI010000045.1:0-5785 GCA_050746165.1 Terriglobales bacterium
GTCCGGCGGTCTCGACGCAAAGTGGGTCGGTGATGACCTTGCCGGTGCGCTTGCTGTATTCCGGCCAGGCGGGGTGAGGCAGCGCAATCCAAACCGGATGGCCATCGACGAGGAACTTCACATCGACGGCATCGGCGTGGCGCGTGGCAATGGCCACGATCAACGCCTGGTACATGACATGAACGGTCTTCCCGCTCCAGCGATCGGTACAGTGATAGTCGGCAAACATAAGTAAACCAATAATTTTAAATGATGGAACTACAAGGGGGAAGAGAGAAGGGGGATCGGTGCGTCAGGCCTGAAACCGCCTGTAGATATACCGGATGGTGAAGTAGATCGAGCTGACGGACGCGAGAAGGCCCGCACCGACTGCCCGCACATATGCGGCCCACGCACTCATTGCAATGGCTGTGTGCTCTTCTGGCGGACGCGATTTCAACGGAACGTGTGGTGCGAACGCCCAAAAACACACCATTGCTACAGTCGCAAAGATCAGAATCGAGCAGCCCACGCCTGCCAGTGCGGCCCCGACCTTTCTCTTCATCGTGGCATTATCGTACAGAAATCCCCAGCTTCGACCTCCTGATCACTGATCACTGACCACCGGTCACTGACCACCGATCACCGATCACCTGTTTTCCCCGCCCGTGCGTTATCTTAGAGAGCCATGCCCTTCCGCCCCGTTGACGAGCAGATCGCCTACATTAGCAAAGGCGCGCAGGAAATCATCCGCCTCGATGAGCTGAAAGAAAAGCTGGCGAAATCGCTGGCGAGCAACACGCCACTGAAGATCAAGGCCGGCTTCGATCCCACCGCGCCCGACCTCCACCTCGGACACACCGTGCTCATCCGCAAGCTCAAGCACTTCCAGGACATGGGCCATACGGTCTATTTCGTCATCGGCGACTTTACGGGAATGATCGGCGACCCGACGGGCCGCAACGCCACGCGCCCGCCGCTCTCGCGCGAACAGATCGCCGCCAACGCCGAAACGTACAAACAGCAGGTCTTCAAGATCCTCGATCCTGAAAAGACTAAAGTTGTCTTCAACGGCGAGTGGCTGCACCCGCTCGGCGCCGAGGGCATGATCAAGCTGGCCGCAAAATACACGGTCTCGCAGATGCTCGAGCGCGAAGACTTCCATAAGCGCTTCCAGGAAGAAAAACCAATCGCCGTCCACGAACTGCTCTACCCCCTGGCGCAGGGATACGACTCGGTCGCGTTGCAGGCCGACGTCGAACTCGGCGGCACCGATCAGAAATTTAACCTGCTGGTTGGCCGCGAGCTGCAGCGCGCCTACGGGCAGCCCTCGCAGGTGGTTCTGACGATGCCGCTGCTCGAAGGCCTCGACGGCGTGCAGAAGATGTCGAAGAGCTACGGCAACTACATCGGCATCACGGAGCGGCCGCTCGACATGTACGGCAAGACCATGTCGATCTCCGACGACCTGATGTGGCGCTATTACGAACTGCTCACCGACGTGACCAGCGTGGAGATCGTAGCGTTGCGTGAGAAGGTGAAGAACGGCGAGATCCACCCGATGCAGCTCAAGAAGGAGCTGGCGCGTACCATCGTCGCCGACTTCCACGGCCCCGACGCGGCCAAACAGGCGGAAGAAGATTGGGCAAAGCAGTTCCAGAAGGACGAAGTGCCGGAGAACGTCGAGCACGTGCGCGTGCCCTTCGCGGAAGTTGCGAAGGACTCCGCCGTCAGACTCGACAAGCTCGTAGCTCGCTGCGGTATGGCGGAGTCGGTTAGCGATGCGCTGCGGAAGGTGAAAGCGAAAGCGGTGCGCATCGATAATGCCGTGCACGCGGAGCAGACCGCGCCAATGCATGCGGGGCAGGAGTTCACGCTACGCGTCGGAAGGTTGATCAAGCGCGTGACGCTGGAATGAACTGAGCACTCTGCACTGAGCACAAGAAAAGCGTGGCTTTCGCCGCGCTTTTGTCTTTTCTTGGTTTAGCTAAAAGCTAAAAGCTTCTTTCAGTACAACCTGAAATTCACTTCCACGTTGATCTGCACCGCGACGGGCTGTCCATCTTTCTTGGCCGGCTCGAACTTCCAGCTCCGGACTGCCTCGATGGCTTTCTCGTCCAGTCCCATGCCGAGGGTACGCTGTACGCGAATGTCACGCGGACGGCCGTCGGGTCCGACGACGACCCACAGCACCACTGTCCCCTGGTATTTCGCTTTGCGCGCTTCTTCCGAGTACTCAGGATCAGGCGCGAATAGCGCGCGCGGCGCGCTCACGCCTCCGCCCACGCGGTAGGCGCCGCCGCCGATGCCGCCGCCCCATCCGGGGCCAACGCCGGGACCACGTCCGCTGCCCACGCCGCCGCCGCTACCGCTTCCAATTCCGCCGCCGCTACCCGTTCCATTCGAAGGCGGGCCGAGCACGCTGGAGAGCGGGTCTCCGAGAGTCGGTCCAGTTGCGAGATGGATTTGCGGGGGGACGACCACGGTCGGCTCAACCGCCAATTTCGGGTCCGGGTTGCGGATCACCACCATGGGCGGGGTGATCTGTTCCAGCGAGGTCTTGGGAAGCCTGCCTTTTGAGGCCTGCAGCTTGTCACGGTCGCCGCCGCCACCGCCGCCACCGACTTTGTTCTCCGAGGGGGGCAGCACGTAGGGACTGATGTCGGTCACCATACCGGTCACGGTCTGCCTTATCTCGTTCCGATGCGTATAGACAAAGCTGCTCGAGACGATCAGCGCCGCGACCAGGAACGTATGCAGCAGGAACGATACCAGGAAGGTCTCGCGCTTCGTGCCGTAGGTGGAGTACTCCAGCCCGAACAGCGCGGGCATGAAATCGTGTTCCGGCTTCGGAGTCGTGGCGAGTGCGGTTTTTACGGCAGGTGCCGACATGATGATTCTCTTAGGAGTATAGACCTAAGTTTCTGGATAAGGTTTCAGAAAAGTTGCTCGTTATTATAACGCCGTTCCGGCGGCGGCCGTATTCCCGAAACGTGCCACTTACCGGAAAATCGAGGCAAAAAATGCCTTAAGATGCCCGAAAAAATGTCCCTTTTTCGGTTTACTTTCGCTTTTCGCCACAATTGCGGGATGCGGCACATTTTCCGTTTTGGGAAGTGGCGCCAGCGCGGTCAGCAGGATCGGCTTGCTGCGTATGTGCAGATGGATCGCCTCCTCCAGTGGAGACGGCTCGGCCTCGTCGGCGCGGTACACGAAGGGCGCCTCCACTTCAATCTGCACCGGCGTCTCATCTTTCTTCGTCGTCGAGGCAGGAGGTGCTACCGATCTTGGCGGTTCAGTCTCCGCCTTCAGCACCGGAACGGGCTCGACACACCCGCAATTAGCGGTCGCATGATCGGGATTGGCGACTCGTCCATTATGGAAAACCAGGCGCTCGGCCGGTTTCACCTGGTAGGTGCCATCGCCCATCAATTCCGAGACGATCAGTGACGACGAATTGCCCGGCAGGGCGCGAATACAAGTGTCTCCGTTCTTAGACGATTCGACCGCGAAATCGAAGCGGCCGGGCCCGGCGAGCAGGATGCGGAAATCCGGCGTCACGATGGAATCGGCGTTGGCGGCGATGGCATAGTGCGTCTCCATCCCCCCGACGCTCAGGCCCAGCATCAGGTCGCGTCCATTCTGCGATGTCGCGACCGACACGCTGGTCTTAGGGCAGACGCGCACCTCGCCGCCGCGATCGAGTTTGAGAACGGCCGTCGCATTCCCCGCCGTCACCGACGACCCGCTCATCACCTTAGCGCCGCCGGCGGCGAGTTCCACCGCGCCCTTCACTTTTGCGTCGGAGGCGAAGATCTGGCCGACGGGGTTCTGCGCGCATGCCGCCGTCGCCAGTCCAAGGAGCAGGATGAGGGATCTGCGCATTACTCGTATGGTAACGCGAATCACCGAACAAAGTAGTTCGTGGAATGGAAGTGCTCAGTGCCGAGTTTTTAGTGCTCAGCAAAAAACGCCGTTCTGAGCACTAAGCACTGAGCACTTAGCACTTGTTCTAGCTTACCGTGCGCAGCTTGGCCGGCATGAAGTGGTACGGCGGCCACGGACCGCTCACGGAGATGTCACAGTCCTTCAGTTGCCGGACCGCGGCGCTGGAGCGGTTCTGGTATTTCTCGACCGTCTTGGTATCGATCAGGTGGGCGATGTCGATGAGCAGCCCGCCCGAGTTCACGCGCTTGCAACTGACTTCCGATTGCAAGGGCGAGAACAGCTTGTGCACCTGCACGGACACCGCGCGCGCCTTGCTTTGCCGCTCACGGTCGCGCACCGCGACCTCGCGCAGCTTGGTCAGGTATTCGCTTCCGACAGCGTGCGGCAGAATCGTGTCGGGAAGCACGTCGCGCAGGTTGGTTGCATGCACCATCACCTTGACGTGCATCTCCGACTTGCCTTTCAGGTGAGAGACGCTCTCATTGAAGCTGCGGCGATTGGCGCGTACGGCGCGCCGCAGGGCTTCATGATTATCAAACACGGTACCGAAGCGGAAGGGAAGCACGGTGGTGTTGCGGAAACACTCGCTGACCACCCTGGCATGTTCGACGACCGCTTGCTGGCCGAGTTGTCCGTTCGCTTCGTAGGAGCTGACTACGACCGCGAACTCGCCGCTCGGATAGGCGAACACTTGCTCGCCGTTGACTCCGCTTACTCCCGGAATCGCGAATGGGCGGCGGGCGCGGTTGCCGCTAAAGAATGCATGCTGTTCGGTAATGCAGTAGGCGTACCATGCCATCGGAACTCTCCCTGTGGGGCCGGCCTCTTGGGGCGCGGCAAGTAGGAGCTACAAGGGCCTACGAGCAAAAATCATCAACGCGCAGAAAGCAGCGCGGCTGAGATGATTCTTTTCGAGAAAATCAGGCTAGGTACAAATTGTTAGCTGTGGGCGCAGGCTGACGCCCAACAGCCATGGTAGCTCTAAATTCAAAAAAAAAGCAAAGAATAGTCGCACGACGTACGAAGAATTGCTGCTGGCAATTTGCCTTCCAAAGTGTGCACCGTCTGGCTGCAGTTCATGCGCCGGCAAAGCGAGCCTCCTCTATACGTCCGCCGAACCGTAGGGTTAGCACGTCGGTTCCGTCAAAATCACCTCGGTTGCACAACTTCCACCTTTTCTGCGCATCTGACTGGCCAAAAGGCTGCGTGCGGGCAGGTTCTCCGCCCGCCTTTCGGCAGTAAGAAGTCTGTTTTCTGTGGCTTGCAACGGTATGGCAGAGAGCGTGCTTCTCCACCATTGATCGTGTGTTGCGGCGCATGCGTCCTGCTGCAAGTGTAAGAACGAGGTGTTTTGCCCGTGCCCGAAACTGCTATGGGCCTGCAATTTGGGATGCCGAACTCCTCTCCGCCTGAGCGCTTCGTCGTCGAGGTCTTCTCCGAACTCGGCCAGGCGATCGCGCAGAAGCGCTGGCGTGAGGTGAACGTGCTGCTCCGCCTGGCCATGTTGTCGGGCGTTCCCATGGGTCTGGACGCAACCCTTGACCTGCTCTGCGATTTCGCCGCTGACATCGTCCCGTTCGAGCAGTGCCTCGCTTATTTCTGGGAGGAGAACGAGGAGCAGGTCCGGTTGCGCGTGGCGCGCACCACAACCGAATCTCTGAAGGAGCCGCTCTCGCGCGGCAACATTTTGAATTTGTGGACGGCCAAGTTTTCGCGTCCCTTGCTGGTTGAAGCCGGACGCAACGAACAGGCCGACGCTCTGCTTCGTCCCATGCGCGCCTCCAGCGCGCTGGCCGTACCGCTGATCGTTTCCAATCGAGTGCTTGGATCTTTACAGCTCTTCAGCTCCACCGAGAAC
>JBOGLI010000046.1:0-6335 GCA_050746165.1 Terriglobales bacterium
GGCATCAGGATCGGTCCGCCGGCGGCGAGCGAGTATGCCGTCGAGCCGGTCGGCGTCGAGACAATCACGCCATCCGCCTTGTAGTTCGAGACGAAAACCTTGTCGAGATACAGATCGAAGCTGACCAGCCGGGCGATGGCGCTCTTGTTCACCACCGAGTCATTGAGCGCCTGGAACTCGGCGATGATCTCGTCCCGCCTCTGCAGCCGGCACTGGATCATCGACCGCTTCTCCACCTCGCAGCGGTCCTGGTCCACTGCTTCGAGCGTGGCCCACAGCTCGCCCAGTGCAACTTCGGTGAGGAAGCCAAGCGAGCCGAGATTCACGCCAAGGATGGGGACGTGGGCCGCGGCCACGGCGCGTGCTGCCGATAGAAGCGTGCCGTCACCGCCTAGCACGACCGCGAACTTCGGTCCCTCGTCCGCGATCAGCGTCCGCTCGACCGAGGAGCGGCCGGGCGCGTAGGCGGCGGTTTCGTCGTCGATGACGACGCGGTAGCCGCGGTCCTCGAACCACCGGATCACTTCCGGCACGAGTTCATGAAGCTCCGGCTTTTCCGGCTTGCTGATGATGGCCGCGGTTTTCATTGAAGCTGGCATTGTAGAGGGGCGAGGGACGAGGGACAAGGGGCAGGGCCGAGCAAAGCACAAGAACCAACTGCAAGGCCTTGACCCGTGACCCTTGTCCCGTGCCCCTGCTAGCGTTTCGCGTACAGCAGGAACTCTCGATTCCCTTCCATGCCGAGGATCGGCGAATCGGTAACCTCGGCGTTCGTCCAACCTAGCTCCACCAGCGCGTGTCGGACTTTTTCGACGGCCGAGAGCTGCGCCTGCTCGTCGCGAACGATCCCGCCTTTGCCGACGGCTTCCCGGCCGGCCTCGAACTGTGGTTTCACCAGCACGACAATTTCGTGTTGGGGGGATCGCGCGGAAAAAGCCGACGCGATTACCGCGGGCAGAACGAGCGTGGCAGAGATGAAAGATACGTCCATCGCGACAAACGTCACGGCTTCCGCGATATCGGTAGCAGTGAGATAACGGGCGTTGGTGCGCTCGAGCAGGCGGACGCGTGTATCTTGGCGGAGCTTGTGATCGATCTGGCCGTAGCCGGTGTCGACGGCGATCACGCGCGCGGCGCCGTGCTGGAGCAGGCAATCGGTGAAGCCGCCGGTCGAAGCCCCCACATCCATGCAGGTGCGGCCGGTCACGTCGATCTTCCAATGCTCGAGCGCGTGTTCGAGTTTCAGGCCGCCGCGGCTGACGTAACGCAAGTCCTCGCCCAGCAATCGAATGGACGCGTCTTGTTCAACGCTTGCTCCAGCTTTGTCGAGTTTCTGTTCATTGACCAGGACCTTGCCGGCAAGGATGAGGGCCTGCGCGCGCTCGCGCGACTTGGCGAGCCCGCGCTCTAGCAATAGCCGGTCCAGCCGCATCTTCACCGCTTCAGCGTAGCACCCCTGGGACTTGCCACAGAGGACGCAGAGGACGCAGAGGATCGCTTTTCAAAGGAACTGACGTTCCAGTATCAACAAACCACCGAAAGCTCGAGTGATTCTTTAGAAATTATTCCCTCTGCGTCCTCTGCGTCCTCTGCGTCTAGTCCCGGGTCTTCGTCGCGATGTTGGTGCAATGCGTAGAACACCGCGCCTGTTCTATGCTTAACGACAAAGCGGCGTGCTTTTGCACACGGACTTGCACAGATGTGTTGAAATCGAATCCGTAGAATCTGAAAGCTGGAATCTTTAAGAGGTGAGGATGGCGAAGCGAACGAGCCAGGTCGCCGGCGAACCGGTCAAGACAAAGAAACCGCAGCAGGCGATCGTCGATAACGAAACGCTGCGGCGGTTGTACGAGATCGTCCTGGGTTGCCGGACCGCTGCCGAGCGGAAGCGCGATCCGGCGGTGGAAGGAGCGACCGCGCAGGCTGCCGCGACGATTGAGTTGAAGAGCGACGACGCCATCGCGACTTCCCGGGAAAGCGTTGCCGTCGAACTTGTCCGTGGAGTCTCTCTGCGCGCGGCATTGGCCAAGATAGAAACGCCTGTGAATGGCTCCGCACCAAAATTGATCGCGCGCGCAGGCGCCGGCGCTTCGCAATTGAGCGTCGCCGCCGGGGTCGCTCTGGCGCAGAAGTTTGATGGACGCAATGGCATCGTCGTGGCTCTCACCGACGCCGCAACGATGTCGCCCGGCGCCGCTTACGACGCGCTGAACTATGCTTCGGCAAATAAGCTGCCGATGATCGTCGTCCTCGACAACATGGCATCTGCCGCCGGCGTTCCCGCGCCGGATTTCACTACCATCGCGCAAGCGCACGGGGTTCCCGGCTTGTTGGTGGACAGGGACGATGCAGTCGCGGTGTACCGCGTCGCGCGTGAGGCAATCAACCGCGCGCGCACCGGGCGCGGACCGTCCTTGATCGAGTGCCGCGGATTTGAATCGAGCGAATCGCCGCTGCGTCACCTCGAAGGCTATCTCGCAAAACATGGCTTGTGGACCGAGCGATGGAAGCGCGAGCTGCTGGCGAGGATCGAACGGGACCTGAGGGCAAGGGGCGCGGCGTGAGCGACGGGCACCACGTGCGCGAGGTGACCGTCTATTCCCGCAAGCAATGCCATCTCTGCGACGAAGTGAAGGCGCAGCTCCGGCGCCTCGACGACGGCCGCTTATTTCGCTGGCATGAAATCGACATCGACACCGATCCCGAATTGCGGCGCCTCTATAACGACGAAGTTCCGGTAGTGTTCATCGACGGGAGAAAAGCATTCAAGTACCGGATGGATGAGCGGGAGTTCCTCCGCAAACTGCAATCGTAATTCTTACGGCAATTCTGCCGGTTCGAATGAATTGAAGCGGTGCATGTCGATGGAGAGGGCGTTGTCTTTGCCCTGAAACAGGCTGGTGAAGCGTGCACCCCAGACGATCTCCTCCGCAACGTAGGACGAGCGGCTCTGCACAGTTTGGGAGAACGCCTCTTCGGTAGCGGTCAGCAGGATGAGGAACTCGGCTCGGGAAGCGATGAGGTCTTCGCGCGAGGCGCCATGGAGCGGGCTGGAGTTGTCGATGGGATGGACGATGGTCCAGGCCAGCGGAAAGAATGCGACGCGATCTCGCTCGAGGCGGAGCGGGAAATACCTTCGTTGCGGGATGCCGTCGGCGTCGTCTTCGAAACGGGTGAGCACGACGCGCGCCTCGACGTCGATCAATTCGTTGTCGCGACCGTTGATGATGCGGAATTCGAAAGCCCGAATGTCATTGTAGGGCGCAACAATGGCGTGCCTGGAATAGATGATGTTCGCGACGGGACGGGAAAAACGCGCGAACACCAGCCCGGTGGCGATCGCGAACATCATCAGGCCGAATAGCGATTCAATCGATACGATCGCGTTCGCGGGAACACCGGCGGGCGAGAGATTACCGTAGCCGATGGTCGCGAACGTATCCACGCTGAAGAAGAAGCAGCGCAGGTAAGGATTGTTGACGCCGACGCTTCCCTGCACCGATTCGGGGCCGAGCAGGTAATACACGCAGGCGAAGACGGCGTTCACGGCGACAAATGTCGCGGCGACGAAAGTGAAGAACCACGGCCAACTCAGGGTCAGGAGAACGTGATAGCTCGCCAGGCGCCGCCACCAGGTGGGTCGTCCGCGATAGACATTGAAGGAACCGTCGCGATTCAACAGCCGAAGTTGGCGTTGGCTCGAGAGGACGCTGCCAAAGCCGAGATCGCGGTCCTTCTGATCGGTGGATTCGGGCAGCGCGGGCTGTCCGGAATTCAGCGCCATGCTCTCACCTGAGAAAGTCAGTACTGAGTGCTGAGTATTGAGTAATTTGTATCGGCAGCTTGTGCCTTCACTCACCTCATTACTCATTACTCGTTACTTATTACTCTGAAAACTCGTAGCCACCACTACCGATGCCGCAGGCGAACTGGGCGGCGCGAAAAAGATTTTCGGTAAGGGCCGCCACCGTCACCGGCCCCACGCCACCAGGGACGGGCGTGATGCACGAAGCAATCTGGGCCACCGCGTCGAAATCAACGTCGCCCTTGAGCTTCTTCCCTTCCACGCGCGTTGCAATATCAAAGATTACGGCGCCCGGTTTGACCATGTCGCGGCCGATTTTAAAATGCGAGCTGCCGACCGAGCTGACAAGAATGTCGGCCTCGCGGATCAGTTCATTCTGCACCGCCTCGGGCACGTACTTATGCGACCAGATGGCCGCGGCATTGCACATGCGTCCGCCGAGCATGTGCAGGATGGGCTTGGCCGTGATGTCATTGCGGCCGATGACCACGGCGCGCTTCCCTTCCGTCTTCACTTTGTAGAAGGCCATCATGCGCCGGACGGCAAGCGCAGTGGCGGCAAGAAACTTCATGTGTGACTGGCGCGCTCGATACAGATCGGTCGCAGCATCGCGTCCCACTCCGTCCACGTCCTTCTCGGCAGGGATGACGTCGAAGATGTCGAACTTGTTGGTCGTGTCTTCCGGTTTCTCGATGTGGTCAGGGAGCGGAAGCTGCACGAGGATGGCGTGATATTTCGCGGAGCGCCCGGTGCGATCGACCGCCTCTTTGAGGTTGTCGGCGGAAATGTCGGCGTCGAACTTCAGGTGCTCGGCGGCCATCCCGAGCCTGGTGCAGGCCTCGATCTTCTTCGCGATATAGCGGTCTGAGGCGGGGCTGTGGCCCACCTGGACGATGGCGAGCGTCGGCACCACTTGCTGCCGCTCAAGGAAGCGTGGGACCTCCGCCTGCAAGCGCGCGGTGATCTGCTCGGCAACGGGCTTGCCGTACATGATGGTTGCGGACATTGAGATCAGTGTAACAAGGGGCGGGGGACAAGGGTCGAGGGACAAGGGTCAAGGAACACCGAAAGCAGGACATGAAAAAACGAGAGGGGCAAGGCGCTTGCCTTACCCCTTGTCCCTTGTCCCTTGTCCCGGCTCTTCTAGTTCTGCTCCGGGTTCGGCGGCGGACGGCGCCTCAACACCGGCCGGTCGGTGCTGTCCGGGCTGCGATTGTCGGAGTAATCGGTATAGTTGTTGTTGTTATTGTTCTGTGGAGGCGGCGGCGAATACGAGCTGTCCTCCAGCCGGCGGCGTTGCGAAGCGGGCGCCGGAGTCGCGGTAATCGGCGTATCGAGACGGAAGTTGAGCAGCGCCTCCGTCTGGATGTGGACCTCTTCGGCCTTCTTCGCAGCCTGGACACCGCCGCCCATACCTGCGCCGGCCGCCGCACCGATGGCAGCACCCTTGCCGCCCCCGGCGATGCCGCCAATAATTGCGCCGATCGCGGCTCCGGTGCCGACCGTCTTCGCCGTGCTCGCACCGCGCGACTTTCCTTGCTCGCGATACTGGTCGGTGCGGATCGGATACTTCTGCCCATTGATGATGATGCTGGTCAGCTCGATCGCCAGCTCAGGCTGTCCGGCAAAGTGGCCGGCGTCCTTCACTTCGGCGACGCGCCCGATCACATCCGCACCCTCGGGCACAACCACCGTCTCGCCCGACATCAGCGGCGAGTCGAGCGTCGCGTGGAAAATGTCGCCCGGATGGTTGGTACCGGAGTTAATCGAATCGATCATCCGGATCGAAAGACTGGACCCGGCTTCGATCGTGAGCGGCTTGGGCGCGGGCGGCGGAGCAGGCGTGCTGACGACCTCTGGCACCGGAGTTGCGACTGCCGGCGTATAGACCGGCGTTGCTGCAATGGGCGTCGAAGGAGCGGGCTCGTAGGAGGTCTTTTCCGCGGCGCGATGCTCGCGATACGCCACCGGTTTGCGCGAACGCTCGCGGACCGGCGCTGGAGCAGGTGCCGGAGTTGGCGCGGGTTGCTGGGCCTCGGCCTGCATCGGCATGTCAGACGGCACGGACGCGACGAGCAGGTTGTTCACAACCGTCTTTACGCCCTCAACCTGGGCGGCGTCATTGGAGATCGCAGCGCGCTCGGCCTCCGTTGCCGCCGAGCCGTTCAGCGTTACCACGCCGTTATTGGAATTGACCGCGATCTGCTTGTTCGAGGCCTGTGGGTCCGCCTGGATCTTGGTAACGACCTCGCCGATGATCTGCGCGTCGTTTTTCGCCCTGCTGCACGCAATCGCGAACAGTGACAGTAAAACCGCCATTGCCGATACCAATACAACTCGTCTGTTTCTCATGCCCCAATTCCTCCCCGCTACACGTCATCCTGCCGGACGAAATCGCGCTGTCCCTGCTAACCCGTCCAGAGCTGAAAAGTCGCGCCGTAAACTGCATGTAAACCCGCGTAAATTCTTGTTAAATCGTGACTTTCCCCTCGCGTCCAAGGCCGGTTTCAGGTTAATTGTAAGTACAAGC
>JBOGLI010000047.1:0-5295 GCA_050746165.1 Terriglobales bacterium
CTTCGATCCTGCAAAAGACGCCCGGCGAGGTATAGCCGTCCGACGGAGGAAGCATGAGCTGGATGGTTCGGGTCCGCACGCTGGCAAGAGCTGTGACGCGCCGCTCCACGGTCGAGTCCGAAATGGCGGAAGAGCTTCGCTTTCACGTCGAGGCGTATGCCTCGGATCTCGAGCGGCAGGGCGTGCCAGCGGCGGAAGCATCGCGGCGCGCGCGCATCGAGTTCGGCTCCGTGGAATCGGCCAAAGAAGAGTGCCGGTCTTCGCTCGGCGTCCGCATGGTTGACGAACTCCGCGCCAACGTTCGCTATGCGCTACGATCGCTGCGCCGCAGTCCTGGATTCGCCGTGGTCGCAGTTCTCACGCTGGCGTTAGGCATCTGCGCGAATACCGCAATCTTTACGCTGATTGACTCGCTGCTCTTCCGGTCCGCGCCGGTGCGCAATCCGGAAGAGCTATACCAGGTGAGGATCAACCGCCACCAGAGCGACCAGTTGCAGGGCGCCTTCACGAACGCGCTCTGGGAATCGCTGCGCGCGCACCAGGACGTTTTCTCAGGCATGGCGGCGTGGGGCAACACGACGTTTGACCTGACACGCGGCTGGGCTGTGCGGCCAGCGGACGGCATTTGGGTTAGTGGAGACTTCTTTTCCACGTTGGGAGTTCGTCCAGCCGCCGGCCGTCTGATTACCGCTGAAGACGACCGGCGCGGGTGTGCCGCGATTGCGGTGTTGAGCTACAGCTTCTGGCAGTCGCACTACGGCGGATCCCCTGCTGCCGTAGGGAGCGCTCTGGTGCTGGATTCGCAGCCATTCGAGATCGTCGGCGTTGCGCAGAGGGGCTTCTATGGACTCGGCGTAGGTCAAAAGTTCGACGTGGCAGCTCCCAACTGTGCGACCGCGTTGATGGACGGCGCCCGTTCGCGTCTGGACCGGCGCTCGTGGTGGTGGCTGACCGTGGTCGGTCGCGCGAAGCCTCAATTGTCTTCGCAACAGGTGACGGCGCGACTCCGAGCGGTTTCACCGCAGGTGTTTGCGGCCGCGCTGCCGCTCGATTGGGACAAGCATTCACAAGATGACTTCCTGCACCGCTGGTTTGACGCGGCACCGGCGGCGGCCGGCGTGTCCTGGTACCTACGGGAGCAGTTCGCGCAACCGCTTTGGGTGCTGATGGCGGTGGCTGGAATCGTGCTCCTGATTGCGTGTGCGAATATCGCGGCATTATTGCTTGCTCGCGCCGCGCAACAGGCCCGGGAAGCCGCCGTGCGAATGGCGCTGGGGGCAAGCCGTTTGCGCCTGCTGCGCGAATCGCTTACGCACGCGGTACTGCTCTCGTTGACCGGAGCTGCAGCCGGAATTCTCCTGGCGCGATGGGGCACCGCTTTCATGGTCCGGTGTATCTCGCGTCACGATGACCCGCTGTTCCTCAGCTCGTCGCCGGATTGGCGCATTCTCGCCTTCACCTCCGTGGTCGCGCTGCTCACCGCCGCCGTTTTTGGCGTCCTTCCAGGCCTGCATTCCACGCGCGTTCCGTTGACCGAATCGATGCGCGGCGCCGGGAAGACCCTCACCGAGCGCGATACGCCGCTGCGCAAGGCCATGGTGGCGGGACAGATAGCCCTCTCGCTCGCGTTGCTGATTACCGCCGGATTATTCCTGCGCAGCTTCATGAACCTGGCGACACTCGATCCCGGATTCGACAAGCGAAACGTACTGCTGGTCAGCGTGGACATGAAGAATACGGCGGTGAAGCCGGAGCGGCAGTTTGCAACCTTTGAGGCTATCCAGGAGCGATTCCGCACATTGCCGGGTGTTGTTTCCGTCGGTCGCAGCCACATCGTTCCGCTTAACAACATGACGTGGGACGAAGCGGTACATACGGATGCACCGGCATCGGCCGCGCCAAAAGACCTCGATTGCCTGATGAACTTTGTCTCGCCCGGGTACTTCGCGACCATGCGCACTGCGCTGCTGGCCGGCCGCGACTTCACAACGTCGGACACGAAGAACTCCACGCCGGTGGCAATCGTGAACGAGGCGTTCATCCGCAAGTTTTTCCCGTCCACCAACCCTCTTGGGCACGTCCTGCGGCTTGAGCAGTCGGATGGCAGCCTCGGCCGGCCGATCCAGATCGTGGGCGTACTGTCGGATACAAAGTACACGTCGCTACGCGATCCCATGGCGGCAACCGCATTTCTACCGCTCGCGCAAATTCCCGAACCGGAGTTTGTCGATACTTTCGCGATCCGGACATCGATCAGACCCGCAAGCCTGATCGGCGCGGTGGAAAAGGCGGTCGGCAAGGTCAACGCCGAAGTTCCGTTGCAATTCAATACCCTCGAACAGGACGTGGACGATGCGATGGTGCAGGAACGCGCTCTGGCACTGCTGTCGGGGTTCTTTGGCGGCGTCGCGCTGCTGCTTGCGGTCATCGGACTGTATGGAACAGTGAGCTACCGCGTCACCCTGCGACGCCCGGAATTCGGCATCCGCATGGCGTTAGGAGCGCGCGTTTCTGCGATTACGCACATGGTTCTGCGGGAAGTCGTAATGGTTCTTCTGCCGGGAATCACGATTGGCGTGACGATCGCGCTGGCCGCTGCCACCGCGGTGCAAAAGCTCTTGTTTGGCCTGGCACCGCGCGATGCAACAACCATTGCCTGCGCCGCTGCGGTCCTGGCCGTCGTCGCGCTGATGGCCGCGTATGTGCCCGCGCGCCGTGCCGCCCGCACCGACCCAATGATCGCCTTACGCTACGAGTAGCACGGGGCAGGACTCAATCCGCCTTCACGCCTACCGGCACTCCCGGTGCGGCCGGGTTCACCGGAACCAGTTGGCCGCGGCGAATGTGGTAGTCGCCGCCGCGCCATCGGATGGTGCTGCGCAGGAAACTGAAGGCCCAGATCGAGCACGCCAGCGCGTCCCATAGCGGAATCAGCGGCAGCTTCGCCCAGAGCGAACGCTGTCTCAGACCGTAAATCCCGATCACCCACGTCATGGCCACCCGCAGCGCCAGGTAGGTGCCGAGGAATGCGGCGGCGACAACGGCCGTCGGACGCAACGCCACGGCCAGCAGCGACCACGCCAGCCCTTGTGTAAATACCAGGCCCACGTGTCCCCACGGACGCATCTTCCGCATGACCACGAACCAGCGCAGGCGCTTATGCACCAGCCCGGAAAACGATTGGTAATCGGCGACGGTGTCGATGGCGTAGGGCAGCAGGTCGACCTTGTGACCGCGCTCGGCGATCAAGCGGCCCACCAGCAGGTCGTCGCCGGGCTGGTTGTCGATGGCCGAATACCCGCCGAATTCGGCGAGCCGCGAACGGGTGGTCACGATGGTCGGCCCGAGCGCGAATTTCACTCCGTCCAACTGCCGAGCGACGAGGATGCCGGCGTAAAAATCCGAAATCATGCCCACCGTCTGCAGGTTCTCGGAGATCGTCTGCTCATCATTGCTGACGTACAGGCAGCTCGCCGCTCCCATTGCAGGATCTTCCATGGGCGCGACCACATGGCGCAGGTAATCCGGGCGGGCCTTCACGTCGCTGTCGCTGATAACGACAATTTCGTGCGCCGCCTCATCCACCAGTTGCGCGAGTTTCATCACTTTGTCGTTCGATCCGTTTCCTGGCTCACCGAGCAGCACGCGGATGCGGCGCTGGGGAAAATCGGACTGCAACCGGCCCAGGATCGCGGCCGATTCCAGGTCGTCTTCATCGATGCAAAACAGGATTTCGTAGTCGGGATAGTCCAGGCGGCAGAAACTCGCGAAGTTTTCGTACGCGCCGGCGTCGACGCCCTTGATCGGTTTCAGCAAGCTGACCGGCGGAGTGAATCCGTTCAGCGGCCGCCGCGGGCGGCGGAAGAATTGCCAGGAACTGAAGACGGCGATCGCGTAGTAAACGAATGGGATGGCACAAAGCGCGAGCGGCAGATTGTCGAGTCGGAACCAATTCATCGTGCGTCTTTCGTACGGCTGAATCTCGGACTTCTACCCTCCATTGCTCGGCCTGCCTGGTCCCTTTTGCACGCGGTTGAGCGCGGTGCGAGCCAGCGAATAATCGCGTGCCAGCGACAGCGCCGCGCGATACTCTTCCGCCGCTCCGGCCATATTTCCCTGTTTCTCCATCACGACTCCGAGCAGGTAGTGCGCTTTGAACACCGGCGCATCTTCCACCGTGGATTCCGAATGGATGTACCGCTGCAATAACTCCATCGCTCCCGGGAAATTGCGCCCGGCATTGATCAGCACCTGCGCCGCTTCCACCAGCATATCGGGCCGGTCCAGTTTCGGATCGGTGGCATGCGTGACCGCTTCCTCCATCTCCGGATACCGCCCGTTTCTACGATAAAAGTTCGCCAACGCAAGCCACGGTCCCGCCTGTCCGCCGCTTACCTCGATCGCTTTGCGATAACCAGCCTCGGCGGCACGCAGGTCCTTGTTCTTCTCGGCGATCTTCGCCGTGACCATCAGCTCCTGGGCAGGCTCGACTTTGCCCATCTCGCGCGCCTGCACCGCGGCCTTGTCCTTGCCGCCGCCGACGATACCCGGCGCCTCGATGTAAAAATCGGCCAGATCAGCCCTGGCATTGACGCTTTTCGGATCGAGACGTACGGCCGTCTCGAACTCGTTGCGCACATTCCCGGCTAAAGACGCCGCGGTAATGAAGCTCGTGTGGTCTGCCTTGCCGCCGTACAAGCGGCCCAGCCAAAGATGATATGCACTCTTCGATGGCTCGAGTTGCACCGCCTTCTGACACGCGGAGATTCCCGCATCCCATTTCTCCAGCAGGTAATACGCGCGGCAGAGCATGTTGTAGGACTCCGCCACGTCGGCGCCGCTATTGATCTTGCCTTGCAATGCCACGATGGCATCGTCGATGCGCCCCTCGGCAAGCAGTTTGCCGGGGATGCCATCCGCGCGCGCGTTTTGCGCTCCAAACGCCAGCGCTGCCGTTATCACCAGCGCCCCAATCGTTGTGATGTTTCTCACTGTAGCCGACTAAACCCGTTTTCATCGAAACAGTTGCGGCATCAATACTTTGCAGGAACTTTCGCGCATCAGGATCGCGAGGGCAACTCCTGTAACCGTTCTATCTTAGATCGGCAGCGGGGCCGGGAAGCCCCATTTTTGCGCGCTCAGTATGTTTAGATTTGTTAACGAGCTTGGAAGTCGTGATTCTGAGCACTACAACAGCACAAAACCAAAAAGTGGCGGCACCCCGATCGATTGCACGCCGGGGTGCCGCCCTCAAACCGCCTATGGCGCTACTTATTCCCGCCGGCGCCGAAAGCC
>JBOGLI010000048.1:0-1878 GCA_050746165.1 Terriglobales bacterium
CGCCGACAGCGTCTCGCCCTCCAGGTACTCCATCACCAGGAAGTCGACTTTCGTGGACGATGGCGCGCCATCGGGAACGGCCGGTAGCTCACTTCCGATATCGAATAGGACGCAGATGTTCGGATGCTGCAGTGAGGAGATGCTCTTGGCTTCGCGTTCGAAACGCTGGCGGAGCGCCGCATTCTCAGCAAGATGCGACGGGAGGACTTTGATGGCTACGGTGCGATCGAGTCGCGTATCGCGCGCCCGGTACACCTCACCCATCCCGCCCGCCCCGAGCGGACCGGCGATTTCATAGGGACCCAGTCTGGTTCCTGCGCTCAGCGCCATCTTTCACCCGAGAGCGCCGATTGTATCTTGGAAAGCCATTTCCAGGGCTGAAAAAACCGGACGTAAGCGGCCCGCGCTATCATCAGTACGTGCCCACCCAACTATCGCGTTTGCGCACTATTGACAGCGGCCAGAATGCGCTCATCAAGGACATGCGTAAGGCTTTCCGCTCCGGCGAGCCCACCGGCGACGGCTACTGCGCCATCGAGAGCGTGAAGACCATCGAAGAGGCGATCCGCAGCGGCCTCCGTTTGCGAGCGGTGGTGTTCAGCAAGTCAGGGCAGAATCGCGCCGAGCGGCTGCTGCCGCAGGTTTCCAGTCACGCGGAAACGGCGGTCGTGTCCGACGAGATCTTCGAGAGCCTCGCCGCCACCGAGTCGCCGCAGGGGGTTGCGGCGCTGGTACGAATTCCGAAGCATGAGCTCGATGACGTAGTACGGACCGACAATCCGCTGCTGGCCGTTGCCGCGGGACTGCAGGACCCGGGCAATTTCGGCACATTGGTGCGCTCGGCCGAGGCATTTGGCGCCGCAGCGGCTTTGGCCACGGAAGGCACGGTCAGCGCCTGGAACGCGAAATCCATCCGCGCCTCGGCTGGATCGTTGTTCCGCCTGCCGATGGTGAAGATGGCGAGCGCGGAACTGGTCGCCAAGCTGCGCGAGCGCGGCATCCGGCTTCTTGCAACCTCGTCGCACAAGGGTACGCCGCTGCCGGAAGCCGATCTGCGTGGAGCGGTTGCCGTCTTCGTAGGCAACGAGGGAGCGGGAATTCCTAAATCCCTGGCGCAGGAGATGGACGAGACGGTGGTCATCCCGCAGGCGTCGCAGGTGGAATCGCTCAACGCGGGCGTGGCCGCCTCGATCGTTCTGTACGAGGCGGCCCGGCAGCGCCGGACCGAGGTCGAGTAATGGCCATCGTCGTTGTCGGCGGGCATTCACGCAATGTCGGCAAGACCAGCGTGGTGGCCGGCCTGATCGCCGCGCTGCGCGAGTTGCACTGGCTGGCGGTGAAGATCACGCAATACGGTCACGGAATCTGCTCGGCCGACGGCGCCGCCTGCGACTGCGCCACCGACAACCACTCCTGGGCCATCACCGAGGAGCAGGACCGCAACGGCGCATCCGACACCTCTCGATTCCTGCTGGCAGGTGCGCGCAAGGCGCTCTGGGTACGAACTCAACAGGGCCGTCTCGCCGAAGCCATGCCTGCCGTACGCAAGCGGCTTCATGGCAACGTCATCATCGAATCCAACTCGATCATGAAATTCCTCCGTCCCGATCTTTACCTGACCGTGCTAGACCCCGCGGTGGCGGATTTCAAGCGTTCGGCGCTGGATTTCCTCGATCGCGCCGACGCCGTTCTCCTGCATGACGCCGACGTAACCGCATGGAACGGCGTTTCGAAGAAACTGATCGCGGGCAAGCCGGTGTTTCGTATCACCACCGAACGATACGTGTCCGAGGAAGTAGTGAATTTCGTCAGGGACTTCCTGGTTCCTGGTTCTTAGAAGTAGTTTCAAAAATGGTTTCGGAAGGGCGCGGCTTCAGC
>JBOGLI010000049.1:0-1325 GCA_050746165.1 Terriglobales bacterium
ACGATGGAGTGCATGATCGGCGTCTCGACCTCGATGTAGCCGCGCGCGTCGAAGAAGTTGCGCAGCGATTGCACGACGCGGCTGCGCTTGACGAAGGTCTCGCGCACCTCGGGGTTCATCACCAGATCGACGTAACGCTGGCGATAACGGGTCTCGACGTCGCTGAGGCCGTGCCATTTTTCCGGCAATGGCAGAAGGTCTTTCGCGAGAAATGTCAGTTGTTCGACGTGGATGCTGAGCTCGCCGGTGCGCGTGCGGAAAAGGTAGCCGGCGACGCCGATGTGATCGCCGATGTCGAGCAGCTTGAACAGGTCCCATTGCGGATCGCCGACCGCGTCTTTCTTGACGTAAATCTGGAGCTTCTGCCCGCCCTGTTGGACGTGCGCGAACGCGGCCTTGCCCATGAGGCGGAGGGCGACAATGCGGCCGGGAACGCGGACGTTTACGCGCGCGGATTCGAGTTCTTCGCCTGACTTAAGCGAATAGTCGGCGAGGACCTGCGGGACCGAGTGGGTGAACTCGTACTTGTGGGGATAGGCAGGCTGGCCAAGGGCTTCGATCTGGGCGAGCTTGTCGCGGCGGAGTTGGTAGATGTTTTCGTCGAGTCCCATGTCTCTTTCGGGTCGCAAGCCAAAACAGAAATTATACCGGGTCGGTGGTCAGTGATCAGTGGTCGGTGATCAGGCGGACGAACCTAGACGTTCATGTGACCGGCGGGACGCCAGTGCTACGGGCCGGCCGCGCAGGCACTTGTCGCGACAAAGTCAAGCGTGTACATGGACAATGTTTATGGGTCACAGATCACAGTGACTAGTGACGCGTGCCCATTGAACGGGTGAGACCCCGGGCGTAGTATTGCGCTTCTATTAACCCACGATGGAAGGGGCAACCGCGGGCCATGCCGCAGAATTACGTTCCTATCTTCCTCTTTATTGCACTGGTCGCGATCGCCATTCCAGCCACGCTGCTGATCGCCAAGCTGGTCCGTCCGAACAACCCCGAGAAGGCAAAGCTGCTGCCGTACGAGTGCGGCATCGACCCGGTCGATAATGCGCGCGGCCGCTATACAGTGCGTTTTTACATCGTCGCCATCCTCTTTGTTGTCTTTGATGTGGAGACGATTTTCCTGTTTCCGTGGGCGGTGCAGTTCCGCGTCCTCGGCCTGTTCGGCCTGGTGGAGATGCTGGTGTTCCTGGTGATCCTAGTGGTCGGGTACGTGTGGATCTGGAAGAAGGGCGCACTGGAGTGGGTGTAGCACTATATCTGGTGATCTGGTGATCTGTTGATCTGGTGATCTGCTGATCGGGCGGAAAGCCCTGTACCAC
>JBOGLI010000050.1:0-4692 GCA_050746165.1 Terriglobales bacterium
CCGTTGGAGCGATCTCGGCCAGCGGCTTCAGCACGACAAACTTCGCCGGGACGTCGCGCATCGGGAGAGAATTCAGAAACTGCCTCGTCGTTTCTGGCGATTGGAGATAGCGCTCGCCGACCAGGAAGTCATCCGCCAACCTCTTGGCTCCGGACTGCTCCAAGCCACGGCCGATCTGACGGCCAGCGGCGTCCGATTCGTTTCCGCCGGCAAGGAAGCCGCAAAAGCAATCCACGCCGCCCGGAAATGTCTCATAGCAGTTGCCGAACCCGAGGCCTACGCCGCCGCCCCAGCAGCCATAGGTGGAGCGATCGAATGCACCCGTCTTACCCCGGCTCGCCACCGTCGCGAACACGCTCAT
Organism: Terriglobales bacterium; assembly: GCA_050746165.1. GTDB lineage: Bacteria > Acidobacteriota > Terriglobia > Terriglobales > Acidobacteriaceae > DAISJI01. Next base: position 362 of record JBOGLI010000050.1, read on the forward strand.
CACGCAGCCCCAACGGCCGGGCGTGAAACGGATGGCGTGCTCCGGCGGAGCCTCCGCCCAGATCAGCGCCACCGGATGATTTTTCAATCCAATGGCCGCTGCGATCTTGCTTTCCATCAGTTCAACACCGGCTTGCGTGCCGTGGCCGTCAGTTGCGAGTCATGCGTGTTCACCGAGATATCGATGAGCGTCGTCTGTTCCAGGAACTCCGCGTACGAGCTGCGGACTTTGCTCCAGCGGTCATGTGCCAGGCAGCAATCGTCGCCGCCGCAATTGTGGGCGCCGCGTAGCAGGCATTGCGGGCTCTCCGGCGCGCCCTCGAACACCTGCACGATGTCGGTCAGGTGAATGGCGTCGGCTGGACGCTGCAGCATGTATCCCCCACCCGCACCGCGCGTCGCCGACACCAACCCGGCATTGCGCAGGGCGAGCATAATCTTCGACAAGTACTTGGAGGGTATGCCGGTTTTGCGCGCTAGCTCGCGCCCCAATATGACTTCGCCACGCGACAGCCGGGCCAGCTCCGACAATGCCCGCAGCGCGTATTCAGATGTGGAAGAAAGCATTGTTGACCTCTCAACCTACAACTCTCTTGTACCGCCGCCCCGGCAAAATTCACGGTGACCGGTATCACCAAATCAAGTGACGGCTTCCTCGCCGGGTGTGAAAATGGCGCTATGACACCGGCGGAAATCCTTGCGCAGGATGAACATCGGCCCTGGCCCCTGCCCTCGAAGCCTTGGCTGATGCGCCAGCAGTGGAGCCGGCTGCTGTTCGCGCACTGGCCTCTCGATCTCGCCGCCATCCGGCCGCTCGTCCCTCCCATCTTGGAACTCGACGTCCGCGACGACCGCGCTTGGGTGGCCGTTACACCGTTCTTTCTTTCCGGTCTTTCGCTGCGGCGGCTTCCCCCGATTCCGGGGATTTCCTCGTTCCCCGAGTTGAACGTGCGGACCTACGTCCGCTACCAGGGCAAGCCGGGTGTGTACTTTTTCAGCCTCGATGCCGGATCCGTCGCGGCCGTCTTCGGCGCCCGCGCCATGTACGGCCTACCTTATATCTATGCGACCATGCGCATCCGCGTAAACCGGACTGCGAACTCAGTCCATTACGATTGTCTGCGCCGACACCGCGGTAAGGAGGCGGGGTTCCGGGGTGAATACCGCCCCTGCGGACCGCAATTTCAGGCGCTCCCCGGTTCGTTAGAGCAATTTCTGGTGGAGAGGTATTGCCTATATTCCGTCGTCGCCCGGCGCCTTTACCGGGCTGAGATCCACCATATTCCATGGCCACTTCAGCCCGCTGTGGCGGATATCTCGCTCAATACAATGACCCGTCCCGCCGGCATCGATCTTCCCAATGACCGGCCTCTCCTGCATTACGCCGACAAGCTCGACGTCCTGGTTTGGTGGCCGGAACGGCTTCTCTAGGCGAGTGATAGTTCTCACGCGGGACTGTGACCGATGTCACTGCGGGTATTCAGTGGCGGCTGTACTCTTGGTTCACATAAAGCGAGTTACTCGGGATGCCGTCAGCCATCCTCACCCCACACTACAGACGGCATCCCGTTCGCTTTTTGGGACCAATCACGCAACCTGACACGATCATAAAAAAGGCCACGATGTGGACCATCGTGACCCCTCCGTGCCCAGCGTGTGAAACTCTTATCTCTCGATCGCCAGCCCGAAAGCGTTGCCGCCGCCCAGGCACAGCGCCGCGATTCCACGTTTCACATCGCGCCGCAACATTTCATAGAGCAGGGTGACCAGGATTCGCGCGCCCGTCGCCCCGATCGGGTGGCCGAGTGCGACCGCGCCGCCGTTCACGTTCACCTTATTCAGGTCGAGTCCTAATTCGCGCGTGACCGCAATTGCCGCCACCGCAAACGCCTCGTTGATCTCGTACAGGTCCACCTCGTCCTTGCTCCATCCGGTCTTTTTCCAAACCTGCCGGATGGCATCGACGGGCGCCATCATCACCCACGCGGGATCGATCCCGCTCGTTGCCTGCGCGACGATCCGCGCCAGCGGCTTCTTCCCCAATTTCTCGGCCATGGCGGCGCTCGTAATCACCAGCGCCGCGCCACCGTCGTTGACTCCCGGAGCGTTGCCGGCTGTCACCGTACCATCCTTCTTGAATGCCGGCTTCAGCGCCCGCAAGGTTTCAGCAGTCGTGTCCTCGCGCGGGCCCTCGTCCTTTTCAAACAGGACAGTCTCGCCCTTCTTCCGGCCCGGCACCTCGACCGGAACAATCTGGTCCTTGAAGCGGCACTCCCTGATCGCCGAGATCGCTTTGCGGTGCGAGTTCACCGAGTACTCGTCCTGCTCCTCGCGGCTGATGTTGTACTTCCCGGCGACGTTCTCGCCGGTAATGCCCATGTGATAGTCGTTGTAAACGTCCCACAGGCCATCGTGCACCATCGAGTCGATCAGTGTTCCATTGCCGAGCCGGTAGCCCTTGCGCGCGTTCGGCAGCAGGTAGGGCGCATTGGTCATCGACTCCATTCCGCCCGCAACCACGATCCCGCAGTTGTTCGTCATGACCGCCTGCGCCGCCAGTCCGACCGCCTTCAGCCCCGACGCGCACACCTTGTTAATGGTCATCGCGCCTACCGTCGGCGGTATGCCCGCTCCCAGCGCCGCCTGCCGCGCCGGGTTCTGTCCCAGTCCCGCGCCGACCACGTTGCCCATGATGACTTCGTCCACCTGTGCCGGGTCGATACCCGCGCGACGTACCGCCTCCTTCACCGCGATCGACCCCAGTTTCGGCGCGCTCAGTTCCGACAACGATCCCTGGAATTTTCCAATCGGCGTTCGCACGCCTGAGAGAATTACGATATCCGCCGGAGAAGACATAAAGACGCTCCCGATGAAGTACCGGGTCTTGAACCCTGATTAGATGACAGCCCACCCTTATCGGACCCGGTGCGTTATGTGAAACCAATCATTATAAGATGGCGTCTGAGAGAAGACGCTCAATTTCGAGTCGCCGCCTCGGCTACTCCCAAGGACAACGCCCTTGTCGACCAATCCGCAAATCGATGCAGCCCTCCCCGCCGATCCTCCGCCTCCGCCGCCGACCCGGCAAGCGGTCGCACCCGCCTGGCACACGATCGTGTTCCTCGTCATCGTTGCCGCAGCCGCGGGCTTCAGCGCGCAACAGCATGGCACCGGAATGATTCGCAACGGGCGCACCTTCACCTACCTGTTCACCATCGGCTGGGAGTGGCTCCTGGTTGCGTACATCGCATGGGGCATCCGCAAGAAGCAGCTTAAGCTGCGCGACCTGGTTGGCGGAAAGTGGAAGTCGCCCGAAGATGCGTTGCTCGACGTTGCCGTCGCCGTCGGCTACTGGATCGTCGCGTCGCTGATCCTCGCCGCCGTTGCTTATGCCATCGGCCTCGCGCAACCCGGACACATGGCGGAAGCGCAGAAGCGAATCGCGCCTCTCAAGCCGGTGGGCGCGTTGGAAAGCGTGTTGTGGGTCGCCTTGGCGGCGACGGCCGGCTTCTGCGAAGAAGTGATGTTCCGCGGTTACTTCATGTCGCAACTGCGCGCGTGGAGCGGCAGCGCCCTGATCGCCGTCATCGGACAAGCCGTCATCTTCGGTGCCGCGCACGCGTACCAGGGTGGACGATTGATCTGGGTCATCATGACCTACGGATTGTTATTCGGAATTCTCGCGTGGTGGCGGCGCAGCTTGCGTCCGGGCATGATGGCGCACGCAATGCAGGACACGCTCGCCGGACTCATTCGCAACATTCCGGTTCGCTAACCGTCGTGCCACTCCGCGCTCTCGCTCGTCGATGAGGTTGCAGCACTCGCGACCTCACCTCTTTTTTGCTTGACTTCACTTCCGAATAACTCTATACATCAACCAATTGCAACGCACGTTGTTGCATTCGATGAATAATCGAAGGGAGAATAGAACCAATGGCAACCAAGAAAAAGGGTGGAGCGAAGAAGAAATCAAGCAAGAAGCACTAAGCTTCTCGCTCTGAACATGGGGGGACGCGAAGAGCGTCCCCTGAGTTTTTTCCCGGCGCGCATCGCAAGGTGCGCGCCTTAACTTTTGCGTTGCGCCACCGCGGCAATCGAGTAGAGGTTCTCTTCCTTCGCCGGACAGAGCGCGCGGAAGTCGCACCAGTTGCAGTGAAACCCTTCCTGGGCGTGAAATTCGCCGGACGCGGCGGCGTCCTTGATGCCCGCGGAAACGGCGATTACCTTTTCCTCTACTTCGCGCAGATCGTCCGCATCCCGAGTGGAAATGACTTCGGTGTTGCCGTCAAGGTTGTAGATCGCTACCGACGCGGGCGCTTCGCCCCACAGTTC
>JBOGLI010000051.1:0-4800 GCA_050746165.1 Terriglobales bacterium
GCGCGGAAGAACTCCACGCCTTCCGGACGCCCGCGATACACATAAAGCGGGCCCATCAGGGTGATGGCATCGAAGTAGGCGTCGAACGGGGCCGGTGTCGCGCGTGAAAGGTGCTTGATCTGCGACCAGAGCTCCTCCGATTCGGCGGAGCAGCGCACGGATTCGCGAAACCGCTCCTCGTCGAACTTGCGGCCGGTCAGCGACTCCAGTTTGGCGACAACTTCCTTGATCTGGCGAACAACATAGCGGATGTCGTCCTTGCTCGGTTCGTCACTGCGCATGAATGGCACGTCGATCACGGAAAGCGGCGCGCCGGTCAGTTTCGCTACGTGCTCAAACCACTTCAGGTAGGTGTTGCAGCCGACGAAGTTGCACAGAATCAGCGTGGGCACAGGCAGCTTGCCGCCGGTTGGGGTGATCCCCTTCAGATAGCAGCCGATGTCCGCCTTGACATATGCGCAGTTGTCCGCGGCGTAGCCCAGGTCCTCCGCCGCCAGGATGGGATCGAGTGATTGGTGGCGGATCGCGAGCTGGAGCGCGTTCACCTCCGGATAGATCGGCTCCGCTCCAAAGCCCTCCAGGAGCTCCACGCAATTTCCCGAAATCATCATCGACACTGTTGGCGGATTGCCGGTCGTCGCTGCCTCGTCGAGGCGGGTGTACCAGTCGAGCATGAGCTGCTTTTGCCGCTGGTGAATATCGCCGCGATATTCGGTCTTCGTCGCTTGTGCCATCCCGTACCGCTCCTAATCGAAGACCAACGACTCGACGAACGTTTCCACTTCCGTCCGCACACGATCGAACGTGAACAACTTCTCCTCGAATTCGAGCAGGAGGTGCGGCGTTCCTGTCTCGTCCAGCTTTTGCCGGAACGGAACGTAGTCGAAATACGCTGGCTCACAAAACTTGGCTATCAGGAAGATCACCGCGTCCGCCGAGGCACGACGAACCTTCTCAGCCAGTGCATCCCATCGCGGTGTGCGCATGTCGTGACGGACCGAGGAGTAAACGGAGGCGTTCAAATATGCCTCGGCGAGCGCGAGAACCGGATCCCCATCGGTCGATACGTCGCCGGTAAACCAGTTCTGCTGGAGCGCAAAGTCGTCGTCGACGATGTAGCAGCCTGCTGCTTCCAGTAACTGGATCAGCTCGATCGGCGGTTGTTCGCAGAACGATCCCTCGACCACCACCCGGATCGAATCTCGACGCTTGGCCGCACGCCCGGGAAGCTGCGTCAGGACTTCCTTCAGCAACTGCGTGTGCTCTTCCACGGGCAGGACGTTCCCCGCTCGCACCAGCACGTACAACTCCGAGGCGGCGAGTTGGTGCGGGGCGCGGCGACGGAATTCATACAGCTCGCGCACAAGAGCTCGGTTTCGGTTGTACTCCTGGATCGAACACCGGATGGACTCGCTATCAACCGGCTTTCCCGACAGGGCTACCAGGTTCCCGAGCAGCCGGCGATATTCCGAAGCGAGAAATTCCAGCGCAGCGGCTGACGAACAGTTCTGCGGGAGATGGAGGAAGTCGATGTAGCGGTCGGGCGCGTGGCGCTTGAGGACGAAGCACAGGTTGCGCGCTGAATCGCAGATCGTGGAAAAAAGCACGCCATCGAAGATATCGAGATGATTGGTCATCGCCATCTCGGCGGTTGTCTTCACGATGGAGCAGATGAAGGACCCGAACCGCGCATCCGCGTGCTGAATGTCGAGCCGGTCGCCCGCACCGGAGAGACCCACAGGCAACATGCCCGCTGCATGGACGAGTTCCACAGGCGCATACACCGGGAAAAACGCTACCGTCTTGCCGCCCGTAAGCTCCTTCCATTCGCGCGAGCGAGAGAAGGCGAGATCATGGACGGCAACAGAACATCTATCGAACGTTCGTTCTAGATCAAAACTCATTTTGATGAAGCCTCGCGGCTTCATGAGACGCTTTGTACCGCGTGCTGGGCAGACAGTCTGTGACGGGCGTCACTTGGTCACGTGAGCGTCCCGGCCCCAGATCGTCGGCGCACGGTCACTGGCGCGTCCATGCGCTGCGAGAGTGGGTTGGAAGCTCCGCCCCAAGGCCAGCTACCATGCGAGGAGCGGGCCCGCCCATGGCGATTTAACAATTTAAGGATATGGGCAGGAAACAGGAAAGAGGATCTGAACCTCTGATCCCTGGTCGTGGAACCAGGTGCTGTGGACCGTGGACAAAGTGCTCCCACGCCCCCTTTCGCAAGGCGAACAACTGGAAATACTCCTGAGAGACTTTAAGGCGTGTGACTCGCGCGAATCCGTGCCGGTGACGACGTTCTCCGAGGCGGAACGCTCTGCCATCATCGACGCGCTCCAGGCTTCGTCGCGTCAGGTCGCCGGCAAGGGCGGCGCCGCCGAACGGCTGGGACTGAAGCGCACGACCCTGCAGCCCCCTCTCCGCCAGAACTTCCCTTCCGGATCGTCTCTTGACCGCCTCCCCCGCCATTAATGCGGGTATAATCCTTCCGCTTACCCGCAAGTAGATCCTGCGTAACGCCCGCGATTGAGGAGAAGTCCATGCGCCCGATCCATGCCTTCAAAGCGCTCACCATCGTCCTTGTTTCGTTCCTGGTTCTGTCCGCCGCGCCCGCTTCGAAAACCGCGAGCGTCACGCCGAGGGCGGCGCTGAGCGAACCATCGATGTCTCCCGACGGCGCGCAGATCGCCTTTGTCTCCGGCGGTGATATCTGTACCGTTCCCTCGACGGGTGGCGAAGCGCGGCTACTGGTAGCACATCCGGCGACGGAATCGCGTCCGCTCTATTCGCCTGACGGCAAGTACCTGGCGTTTACCTCCACGCGCACAGGCAACGGCGACGTGTACGTACTCACCTTCTCCACGGGCGAACTGACGCGTCTGACCTACGACGACGCGCTCGAACCGGTGGAAGGCTGGTCGCCGGACAGCCACTACGTTTACTTCTCCTCGAGCGCACATGATGTCTCCGGCATGAACGACATCTACCGCGTCAGCGTCGAAGGCGGAACGCCGATGGCGGTCAGCGCCGACCGCTACGTCAACGAGTTCTTCTCCGCGCCCGCGCCCGACGGCAAGACCGTCGCCTTCTCGGCACATGGCATTGCCAACTCGCAATGGTGGCGCCACGGCCGCAGCCATCTCGACGAGAGCGAGATCTGGACGGTGAGCGACGGCCCCGAACCGAAGTACACCAAGCTCGTCGATGCCGGCGCCAAGGACCTGTGGCCGATGTGGAGCGCCGATGGCTCGACGCTGTACTACATGTCCGACCGCAGCGGTGCGGAGAACATCTGGAGCGTCGCCAGCGGCGCGAAGAAGCAGATCACGCATTTCACCGATGGCCGCGTGCTCTGGCCGTCGATCGCGCACAACGGCCACACCATCGTCTTCGAGCGTGACTTTGGCATCTGGAAGCTCGACCTCGCCAGCGGAAAGGCCTCCGAAGTTCCCGTGCATCTCGTCGGCGTGCCGGCATCGGCGGGCGTGGAGCATGAGAAGTTCTCCGACCGCATCTCCGAATTCGCGCTCTCGCCCGACGCCAAGAAGCTGGTCTTCGCGGTACATGGCGAGCTTTTCGCCGCGTCAGCGAAAGATGGTGGCGACGGCATCCGCCTGACGCACACCGAAGCGCGCGAGTCGCAGGTCACGTGGGCGCCCGACAGCCGCCGCATCGTTTATGTCTCCGATCGCGACGGCCGCGACCACCTTTATCTCTATGACTTCACGAAGGACGCCGAGACGCAACTCACGCACGGAACCGCGATGGACGAGTCGCCGCGCTGGTCGCCTGACGGCAAGCTCCTGGGATTCCTCCGCGACCGCAGTCAACTGGTCGTGTTTAACGTTGCCGATAAGACCGAGACCGTCGTCGCCTCCGCCTTGCAGGAGCGCTGGCCGGGCGGCGGCGGAACGCGCGTCTTCGACTGGTCGCCCGACAGCAAGTGGCTCGCCTTCCTGTCCTTCGGCGACCGCATGTTCCGTAACGCCAGCGTTGTGCCCGTGACTGACGGAAAGGCGCAACCGGTCAGCTTTCTCGCGAATGTCTCCAGCGACACCATCTCCTGGAGCCCCGACGGCAAGTACCTGCTGACCGAGACCAACCAGCGCACCGAGAACGGCGTAGTCGCGCGCATTGACTTGGTTCCCCACACGCCGCGCTTCCGCGAAGACCAGTTCCGCGATTTGTTCAAGGAGCAGAAGCCTCCGGTGATCGAGCGCACCATCACGCCCGAACAGAAGCCCGCTGACACGGAAGCAGCGAAGGACGCCGACAAACCGAAGGACGCGAAGGAAGCCGAAACGAAGCCGGAGGACAAGAAGGGGCCCGCCGCGCGTCCGACGCAGGTCGTGGTCGAGGGTATTCGCGACCGCCTCTCCATCCTGCCCGTCGGCGTGGACGTCGATTGGCAGACCATCAGTCCCGACGGCAAATGGATGGCGGTCGTCGCCAGCGCCGCCGGCGAGCAGAACATCTACGTGTACTCGCTTGACGAACTCGCCAAGGAACCTGCGGTCGCCAAGCAGGTGACCTCCACTCCCGGCCGCAAGTCCGACGTGCAGTTCACGCCCGACAGCAAGGAGATCTATTACCTCGATCGCGGCCACATCGCCAGCACGCCGCTGGAAACGCCGAAAGCGAAGCCGATCGTCGTCAGCGCCGAGATGGATGTGGATTTCGCGCAGGAAAAGATCGAGGCGTTCAACGAAGCGTGGCGCTACCTGCAGGAAGGCTTCTTCGACTCGTCAATGAACGGAGTGAACTGGAAGGCCGTGCATGACGAAATGTTGCCTTACGCCG
>JBOGLI010000052.1:0-2395 GCA_050746165.1 Terriglobales bacterium
GCGGGCCTTGGTCGATGAGCGAGAAAAGAAAAAACAAAAACCTCAACGAAGGGAAAAGCAAAACCTTCGCTGGTCCACGTGTCTCTTGACAACGCCGACACGGTTATAGATGGTGGCCCACTCAAGCGCGGTTTTCGCTTGAGTGCAGCAGTTCAATCGGCGTTCATCCGCGTTAATCCGCGGCCGAGTTGTTTCGGTCCGCGCGCGCGGCGCTGTGCCGCGCCATCACCCATACAGCGAGCGTGACATCAAATGCCAGGCAGAACCCCGGCCACCATTGCGGAACGCCGGGGTTCGCGATGAGCAAATGATGGAAGAAGTCGAAGATTCCATGACCGCAGAGGGCGGCGGCGACGATCCATGCACTCTTCCTGTATCCCAACACTGCCACCACGAGGAAGATCGTCGCGACAAGACTTTCCGCGATCAGCGTCCGGCCGCCGGCGCCCATGGCGGCGAAGAGAATGTAGTACGTCGCGATGACGATCAGTAGGGTCGGGTAGAACGCTCGCTCACGTTCAAAACCGATGAACACCGCCAGGACCGCAGTCGCCGCGGCCAGAATCACCCCAATCAGGTATGCCATGCCTGAACAATAAATCAATTCGCGAGAGATTCGGGGATTCTGGCGTCCCTGCGGGACTCTCACGTTGCGGCGAATGCAATCCCGGCACTGACGTGCCGGGCTGGATTCTGACGCACGGATCAGGTCAACACTTCCGAACGGTCACGACAATAGAACCCAGCCCGGGACGTAAGTCCCGGGTAGACGCACGCAACATCACCCGAGTCCCGTGAGGGACGGCAGAATCCAGCCCGGGACGTGAGTCCCGGGTTCTCTACGACGCGCCATGTTTCGACAGGAATTTCGCCAATTCCTCGCCGAATCCCGCGCGCGCATGATGTTCCTTCTGGTGAAGGATGTATTGGACCGTCGCGTCGGTTTGCGAAATACCGATGGAGAAGGCGGCGTAGCCCTCCTGCCATTCAAACGGACGGTTGGTCTGCTCGTGAATCCAACGCGACGAATTGGCTTTGATCTTCTGGATGGCGGAGGCGAGCGTGGCAGTTGGCGGCAGTAGAAGCAGGATGTGTGCGTGATCGTCGAAGCCGCCGACAGCGATGGCCGTCATGCCGATGTTGCGCGCAATGCCGCCGATGAACGCCCATGCGGCGTCCTGTAAGTCGGACGGAATTCGGAAGTCGCGATTTTTTGTGGAAAAGATGCAGTGCACGCGAAGGGAAACGCGGTTGTGGCTCACGCGGGGGAAATTATCACGGTAGAGATGGAACGGTGACGTCGCGGTGGAAGTTTGGGGGATATTTCGATTCCCAAACCGGGACTCACGTCCCGGGCTGGGTTCTGCCGTCCCTGCGGGACTCGCACCTCGCGCCGGCCGCAACCCCGGCACTGACGTGCCGGGCTGGATTCTGATGCGCGAACGCACCCAACATTCCGAACAACCGTACAAAATAGAATCCAGCCCGGGACGTAAGTCCCGGGTTATCGGCACAACATCCGACCGAGTCCCGACAACACGCCCGTGGTACGTCGAGCGAGTGGTTCACACGATGGGCACGAAGGTTTCACGATGGCGGCGGCTCGGAACTCCGAATTACCGGCGGGATCCGCCGCGGCGGGTGCCACGGTTCGCTGTCCCCACTTTTTCTTACTTTTCAAATTACAATTTTCAAATTTCCAATGACAAAAGCCCCCGCCCTTGCGAGCGGAGGCTTTTGTCTTTCTCAGCACTGAGCACTAAGCACTCAGCACTGTCTTAGTACATGTCTCCCATGCCGCCGTGGCCGCCCGGCATCGGAGCGTTCTTCTTCTCCTCCGGGATCTCGGCGACGAGGGCTTCGGTCGTCAGCATCAGGCCGGCGATGGAGCCCGCGTTCTGCAGCGCGGTACGGGTTACCTTGGTCGGGTCGACGACGCCGGCCTTGATCAGGTCCTCGAAGGTTCCGGACTGGGCGTTGTAGCCGAAGTTCGGGTCCTTCGATTCGCGGATCTTGCCGATGACCACCGCGCCCTCTTCGCCGGCGTTGCCGACGATCTGGCGCAGGGGCTCTTCGAGCGCGCGACGGACGATGTTCGCTCCGATGCGCTCGTCGCCTTCGAGCTTCAGCTTCTCGATGGCGTCGATGCAGCGGATGAGCGCGACACCGCCGCCGGGGACGATGCCTTCCTCAACCGCGGCGCGGGTGGCCGACAGCGCGTCTTCCACGCTGTGCTTCTTTTCCTTCAGCTCGGTCTCGGTGGCCGCGCCCACGCGGATCACCGCCACACCGCCGGAGAGCTTGGCCAGCCGCTCCTGGAGCTTTTCCTTGTCGTAGTCCGAGGTGGACTTGTCGATCTCGACGCGGATCTCTTCGATGCGGCCCTTGATGCCCT
>JBOGLI010000053.1:0-1298 GCA_050746165.1 Terriglobales bacterium
GGAAAGACCATCGCCTTCCTCGAACGAGACGAGAAGAAGTACGACGCGTACAACATGGAACACCTCGCGCTGGTACTGTCCGACGGCAGCGCGGGGCCGAAGCGCATCCCGACCGTGGAAGCGCTCGATCGCGGCGTCTCCTCCCCGCAATTCAGTCCCGACGGCAAGTCGCTCACCTTCCTGGTGGTGGACGACCGCTCCGTTTACCCGGCGCGCGTCAGCGTCGAGGGCGGCCCGGTCGAGCGGCTGCTGCAGCCGCCCGTCGTGGTCGGCAACTGGCACACGGAAGGCGGCAAGACGGTCGCCATCTCCTCCGCCAACGACCGGCCGAACGAGGTTGCGGTTTTCGAGAACGGCGTGCTGCGCACGCTTTCCCATCAGAATGACGCGCTGTTGTCCGAACTGGAGGTCGGCAAGACGGAGCCGATTGAGTTCAAGAGCAAGGACGGCACCGAGGTCCATGCCATGCTCACCTACCCCGCCGGCTATAAAAAAGGCGAGAAGGTCCCGCTATTGCTCCGCATTCACGGCGGCCCCAACGCCCAGGAAGAACACGCCTGGAGCATGGAACACCAGTGGTTCGCCGCTCACGGATACGCCGTGCTGGCCGTGAATTACCGCGGCAGCAGCGGCCGCGGAAATAAATTCTCGCGCGCCATCTTCGCCGACTGGGGCCATTACGAGGTCGAGGACCTGATGGCGGGAATCGATCACGTGATCGCCATGGGCGTCGCCGATCCGGACAGGCTGGGCGTCGGCGGCTGGAGCTACGGCGGCATCCTCACCGATTACATGATTGCCAGCGATCCGCGTCTTAAGGCCGCCACCAGCGGCGCCGGTACCGCGTTCACCGTCTCGTTCTACGGCACTGACCAGTACATCCTGCAGTACGATTACGAAATCGGGCCACCGTGGCAGGAGAAGGCGTGGCAGACCTACGAGAGAATTTCGTATCCGTTCCTGCACGCCGACCGCATCAAGACCCCGACGCTGTTCCTCGGTGGTGATCGCGACTTCAACGTGCCTGTGCAGGGCAGCGAGCAGATGTATGAGGCCCTGCGCAGCCTCGACATTCCAACCGAACTCGTGATCTACCCCAACGAGTGGCACGGTATCAACCGGCCCAGCTACGTGCGCGATCGCCTCGAGCGCTATCTCGCCTGGTACAACAAGTACGTGCTGGGCAAGACAACGCCTCCGACGAAGGCGGCGGGCGAATAGCGGGCAAAAAAACAGTATCCCGGGTTCCTGGAATGAATAGGTAATCCGGAGTGTGGGACCGGCTGCCCTCAGCCGGT
>JBOGLI010000054.1:0-2248 GCA_050746165.1 Terriglobales bacterium
TACATCCTGATGGACGAGCAAGAGGAGATGACGCCGGAACTGCTGGAGGGAGCGGCGCTGGCCCTGCGCCGACGAGGGCTGGAACGGCGGCAAAGGGAAATTCGGCAGCGCATCGCCGAGGCGGAGCGCAAGGGGGATAGCGCGTCGATGAGCGCCCTATTACGCGAGAAGGTGGAGGTGGACCGGGCGTTGATGGCGGGGGCGGTGACATAGGTTTGTATGCCATAGTTGGTGTGTTAGAATATGAGACATGGCAAACCATCGGACCAAGCGCAAGCAGGCGAACTCAGATCGAAGTCGTGTAATCGTAGAGTTTCCTCCCGAACTTCTCGCCGCTGCCGATGAAGCTGCTGAGGAGTTGAAGACGAATCGGAGTACGTTCGTGCGCAATTCCGTAGAAGAAGCAATTGCGCGCGTCAAGCGCGCCAAACTGGAGGCCGATTTAGCGGAGGGATGCCGGCGCGACGCTGAGCTGGACCGGCGGTTGTGCGAGGAGTTCAAGTACGTCGATGCCGAGGCAATCCGGTGAGAGATGACATTCGACGTGGCATGATCGTCGAAGTTCGCTTAGACCCGGCAATCGGGCATGAGGCATCCAAGAAGCGCCCGTGTTTGATTATCCAGAATGATGTCAGCAACCGTAATTCCCCCGTCACTATCGTCGCTGCCGTGATGGGAGCCGAGCACTTCGTCGATTTCCATCCATTACACGTGGCCGTCCCAAAAGGCGAGGGCGGTTTATTGAAAGATAGCGTCGTCAAGTGCAATCAGATTCGCAGCGTAGACGAACTGCGCATCGGGCGGACCTTCGGCCAACTGCGCGCCGAGACAATGCGGCGGGTCGATGCCGCGCTTCGCGTCAGCCTTGAACTTTAGCCCCGGCACCTCTTAACCCTGTTCGCCGATTGTTTTGATAGCCCGAAACCAACCGGGCTCTACCGCATCTAAGGTATTGAGAGCACATGCCATTTGGCGGCAATGGCGTGTGATTTATTTTTCGGCGGCTTGGGCGAATCGCGCGTTTGTGCTAAAATCTGAAAGTTTCTGCTGGACTTTCGTTCTAATCTAGGTACTCCCGCCGCTTGCCCGGGCTGCCACCGAGGGGTTTTCTGCTTTGGCTCTGGAAGACAAGTACGACGATATCAAAAAGTTGGTCGACGTAGGTAAGGAGAAGGGTTACCTCACCTACGCCGAGGTCAATGATCTCATCCCGCACGACGTGCATTCGCCCGATGACCTCGATGACCTGCTGACCACCATCGGCACGCAGGGCATCGACGTGCTCGAGGGTGGCCCGTCGAAACTGCCATCTTCCGGGCTCGACAAGAAGTTCGATTCCGAAATGGAAGAGGGCGAAGAGGTCGAGCTCGATCTCACGCCCGGCGCGCTGGAAAAGACCAACGACCCCGTCCGCATGTACCTGCGCGAGATGGGCACCGTCCCGCTGCTCACGCGCGAAGGCGAAGTGGAAATCGCCAAGCGTATCGAGCGCGGACAGCTCAAAGTCCTAAAAGCGATCTCGCGCTCGCCGATCGTCATCCGCGAAGTGCTCGCCCTGGGCGAGGACCTGAAGAAGGGCGTGCGCTCGATCAAGGAAGTGGTCACCTTCGACGAGGAGGAGATCACCGAAGACGTCCTGATGAACCGTCTGAAGGACATGACGGGGCGCATCGACGAGATCGCGAAGCATTACAAGAAAGCTCAGCAGCTCGCGGCCAAGCTGGAAGAACTGCCCGCGCCCAAAAAGAAGCAGAAGGAAGGGCGTCGCTGCCGCTGGGCGCTGGGCCGCGAGTCGGTGCAGGTTTCGCGCCTCATCCGCAAGCTCGGCGTTACCAATAACGAACGAAAGCGCCTTATCGACCGCGTTAACAAGACGGTCGATACCATGCGCGCGCTCGACCGCCAGATCCAGAATATCGAGAAGAAAGCGGACGCCTCGCGCAGCGAGGAGCAGAAGAAAGACCTGCGCCGGCAGGCCCGCGGCCTGCGTTCCGACGTCGAGCGACTGGAGCAGGAGTCCGGCACCAGCTTCCAGGAGCTGAAGCGCACGCAACGCGACATCATCCAGGGCGACATGGATGCCGAGCAGGCGAAGCGGGAGCTCATCGAAGCCAACCTGCGCCTGGTCGTCTCGATCGCCAAGAAGTACACCAATCGCGGACTGCAGTTCCTTGATCTGATCCAGGAAGGGAACATTGGCCTCATGAAAGCAGTCGACAAGTTCGAGTATCGCCGCGGCTACAAATTC
>JBOGLI010000055.1:0-2979 GCA_050746165.1 Terriglobales bacterium
CCCTCGACGTCACCATCCAGGCACAGATCCTCGATTTATTGGCCGACCTGCGCCGTCGTTTTCAACTGGCAATGCTCTTCATCTCGCATGATCTGGCCGTGGTCTCGCACGTCGCCGACCGCGTGGCGGTGATGAATGGCGGCGTGGTGGTCGAGATGGGGAACGTCGCCGACATCTTTCATTCGCCTGCGCACCCGTACACGCGCGGGCTGGTTGGATCGGTGCCGTCGCTGGCGTCGGACCGCACGAAACCGCTGCTGACCATCGATGACGCAGCCCGTACCGGAGCCGAACAATGCGATTTGGTGGAAATTGGGCCCGGACACTGGGCCCGGGTAGGAAAACGCTGAGCGCCCGGTTCGACTCGACCGCGGTCGCTGCCGGTTACCAACGATTGTTGCTCAGGCATCTCATCCATTCATTAAAATAGCCAATCCTCTATAATCGCGAAATTCAGATCGATACAATCAATCCAAGTGCGCATCCTTCTTCTTAGCGATATTCATTCCAACATTCAGGCGATGGACGCCTGTCTCGACGCCGCGCCAGCGTTCGACACGGCGGTGAATCTCGGAGACATCGTCGGTTACGGAGCCAGTCCCAACGACGTGATTGCACGCTCGCGCGAACTCGGCGGGTTGGTGGTACGCGGCAATCACGACAAAGCCTGTTCCGGCGTCAGTAACATGGAGGACTTCAACCCCATCGCCGGGCTTGCCGTGCTCTGGACGCGCACCATCCTCGACCGCGACAAACTCGAATGGCTGCGCGAACTGCCCGAGGGACCGTTAAAGGTGAACGCCGTCGACCACGCCCTATTTGTCCATGGTTCGCCGGCCGACGAAGATGAGTACCTGCTCATGCTCCCCGACGCGCAGCGGCTCCTCGATGTGAATTCGCCGGAGGTCACGTTCTTCGGGCACACGCACGTGCAGGGCGGCTTCCTTGCCAGTAAAGATGATGCGGCCGTCATCCGGCCCGTTTATCAATCCAAAGACAAAACGGAGACCTATAAGTTCCACCTGCACCGCGGGTCGCACTACCTGGTGAATCCCGGATCGGTGGGGCAGCCGCGCGATGGCGACTGGCGGGCGGCGTTCGCGATATTCGACTCTGACTCGAATTGCGTGACCTATTACCGCGTGCCGTACGATGTACAGGGCGCACAGCAGCGCATCCGCGACGCCGATCTGCCGGAGCGGCTGGCGTCCAGGCTCACGCAGGGAAAGTGACCGCTTAAGGCGTGTCTCTCAGCCGTTCAGTCAGTCAGCCCGGTAGACCTGAAAGACTGACTGACTGATCGACTGAAAGATTGAAGACGTTATCAGCATCATGCCTCGCGCCGAATCAGCCCGTTTGATGATTCCTGCGCGCGGGCGGCGCGATTCGCGAGTTTGTCGCAGCGATCGTTATCCGGATCGCCGGCGTGTCCTCGGACCCAGTTCCAGTTGACGGAATGACGGTCGACTTCCTTCTCCAGCACCTGCCACAAATCCTTATTGGGAATGGGCACGACGGCGCCGCCGCGCTCTTTGCGCACCCAACCGCGGCTCTTCCAGCCTTCGATCCATTCGGTCATGCCGCGGCGCACGTACTGCGAGTCGGTGAACACGTCCACATCGCAACTTTCCTGCAGCGCGCGCAAGCCGTTGATGACGGCGGTCAGTTCCATTCGGTTGTTGGTGGTGTGCGGCTCGTGGCCGAACATTTCTCCGATTACAGTGCCGAAGCGCATCACGCAGGCCCAGCCCCCAGGGCCGGGATTGCCGATGCAGGCGCCGTCGGTGGTCAGCTTCACTCGCTTCTGCGAAGACATTGTTTTGAGAATCTCACAAAATTGTCTTCCATAGTGAGAGGGTCGGCCGACAGACGCGAACCAGTTACTTCAGCGGAATGCGGTAGAGGTTGCGATGGACCGACTCGCGCTGGATCGCGTACTGTCCCGGTTTGCGGCCCAGAGCGATTACTCCCGGATCGCGAATCACGACGGTGCCGGGTAGGTGGCTCGCATCCGCAGCCTGGCGGAGCCGTTCGGCGGGCAAATTGGGCAACTCAGTTCCACTGCGGGTCGGAACAAGGTACGTTGCGGTTTCTTCGCCGCTGCCTGTCTCGTTGGCGATTGCAAACCAGTCGCCTGATTCCGACCACCAACCGATACATTCATCACACATCGGAAAGGTCTTTCCGGTCCTGGTGTCGACGATCTGGGTTGTGATTCGAGGACCCGCCTGTGCTTCCGGAGCGCGGTTGGTTAGGGCCAGATAGCGGCCGCTTGGGGAAATGGCTGCCGCCCAAAAGTCATTCGGCCAGATTACTTCGTCGCCGCTGCCATCCAAGCGCAGGCGGCGGACAAACTTATGATCGCCCTCGCGACTGACGTAATAGATAGCGCCCCCGGCAAAGCGATAGCGACCGACCAGACCTTTCGAAGGCAGCGGCTGCGGCGACGAGCGATGCTCCAGATCCGCCATCCACAAATTGAATTTGCCTTTGTTCTGCGACCCGACGAACGCAATTCGATTGTCGATCGGCGAAAGGGCGAAGCTGCTGATGGAAAAGCCCGGGAACACCGGCTCGCTCTGTCCGGTTTCCAGGTCGATATCGGTCAGCTCTCCGGCCACATAAGCCGACATCATGGCAGCGCCGACGTCATTGGACCCTCGGGGAAGTTGCAAGAAATACAACTTCTTGCCGTCGGATGAGAACGGCGATCCGTTGCGCGAGTCGGTCAGCGCCGGCCAGCCATCCGAGATGATCGGGCGTTCGCCGCTGCTGTCGTGAATCGCGATCACCACGCGGCGCGTGCCGACAGCGGTTGCGAGCGAGCGCCCGTCGGGCGCCATCGCGATACCCTCTTCCTCGGTCGTCCCGGAGGTCACCTGCTCGACACGTCCCGTCGGAAAGCGTTGTCGCCAGAGGTGGTACGCGCCCCCGGCATTGCTGCTGAAGTACATCCATTTGCCGTCCGGCGACCACGCG
>JBOGLI010000056.1:0-4486 GCA_050746165.1 Terriglobales bacterium
GGCTTCGTCTTCCAGAGCTATCACCTGCTCGACAACCTTACCGTGTACGAGAACCTCGACGTCCCTCTGTCGTATCGCGATATACCGCGCAAGCAGCGCGCCTCCATGGTCGCCGACATCCTCGACCGCTTTCAGATCGTCGGCAAGAAAGACCTGTACCCCAACCAGCTCTCCGGAGGACAGCAGCAGTTGGTCGGCGTCGCGCGCGCGGTCATCGGCAATCCTCGTCTGCTGCTCGCCGACGATCCGACCGGCAACCTGCATTCCTCGCAGGCAAAAGAGATCATGGAGTTATTCCGGCGGCTGAACAACGAGGGCACGACTATCGTCCAGGTAACGCACTCGGAGGTGAACGCCAGCTACGGGTCCCGGATCATCCAGTTGTTCGACGGCTGGGTGACGAGCGATACGAAAAATCCGGCCCCGGCAACAGTCGGTTCGTAGCACTGGCGTTTCGCCGGTCACCAGGTGATTGGTTCGTAGCACTGGCGTCTCGCCGGTCACGAGGTGATTGGTTCGTAGCACTGGCGTTTCGCCGGTCACCAGGTGATTGGTTCGTAGCACTGGCGTCTCGCCGGTCACCAGGTGATTGGTTCGTAGCACTGGCGTCTAGCCGGTCACACGGCCCTCGGCTTTGTTTGATAAGCACTCAGCACTAAGCACTCGGCACTAAGCACTCAGCACTTGAAGGGTTTTAATGCACAGCTTCTTCCAGGATGTCCGGTACGCCTTGCGCTCGCTGCGCAAAAGTCCCGGCTACGCGCTGGTCGCAATCCTTGCGCTCGCCATCGGCATCGGCTCGAATGCGACCATCTTCGTGACCGTCAACGCGATGCTGTTGCGCCCGTTGCCGTTTCGCGACCTGGATCGCATCGTGTTCGCGTGGACGACTGTGCCCGCGCGCGGCGCTTCGCGCGTCAGCATGACCCCGGCGAACTTCGCCGCGTTGCGCAAGCAGACCACCGACTTCGACGCCCTGGCCGCCCGCCATGGCTGGGACGCCAACCTCACCGGCAACGGACTTCCTGAACGGCTCGAAGGAGTGCAGGTAACCGGCGACTTCTTCCGCGTGCTCGGAATGAAGCCGATGCTCGGCCGCTCGATCAACGAAGGCGACCAGCAACCGGGGAACATCCGCGTGGTCGTGCTGAGCTATGCAGTTTGGAAAAACCGGTTTGCCTCCGACGCGTCGATCGTGGGAAAAACCGTCACCCTCAACGGCCAATCGATGACCGTTGCCGGCGTCATGCCTTCCGAATTCGATTTTCCGCTCGGCACCGAGATCTGGGCGCCTCTTGCGCTCACGCCCGCCGAGCAGGCGGACCGCGCCAATGGATACCTGACCGTCATCGGGCGGCTGAAGCCCGGAGTCTCGATTCATGACGCGCAGGCGCAGATGGACACCATCGCGGCGAGGCTTGCCCGCGATTTCCCCGACACCAACACGGGACATGGCGTCCACTTGGTCACCGTCGTCGCGGACATGAACAATTCCACGCGCGACTTCCTCGTGATCCTGATGGCGGCCGCGGGATTCGTTCTGCTGCTCGCTTGCGCCAACATCGCCAACCTGCAACTGGCGCGCGCCATTTCACGCCAGAAGGAATTCGCGTTGCGCACCGCGCTCGGCGCCCGTCGCGGCCGGCTCCTGCGCCAAATGCTGGTGGAAAGCGAGCTCGTCGCGCTGCTGGGGGGCATGCTCGGTCTGTTCCTCACCTCCTGGAGCATGGCCGCGATTCGTACCACTCTGCCGCCTTTTATCGTCGAGCACATCCCCGGCCTTACGCACCTGAACATCGACCGCTGGGTGCTTGCGTTTACCGCCGGAATCGCCGTCCTATCCGGATTCGTCTCCGGCATCCTCCCCGCCCTGCACGGCGCGTGGAGAACGCGCTTGCACGATGTCTTGAAAGAGGGTGGCCGCGGCTCAACCGCCGACCGCTCCGGTCACCGCCTGCGCGCCGTTCTCGTCGTGTCGGAAGTTACCCTCGCCCTCGTTTTGCTGATCGGCTCTGGGATGCTGGTGGAAGCCTTTCGCAACTTGGCGCGAATCAACTATGGATTCGACACGGCGCACCTGTTGACGTTTCAACTGAAGCTGCCCGATGCCACGTATCCGAAACCGGAACAGCGCGCGGCTGCCTTCGACGCCATCTCCACCAAGCTCAGCGCGCTGCCCGGAGTGCAAGGGGTCTCGCCGATCTCCAGCGTTCCGTCCGGATGGTCATGGAACGGTAGCTACCTGGTGATTGAGGGCGAGCCGCCCGCCGCACCCGGGCAGGAGCACATCACGTACACCCAGACAGTCGGCCCGGACTTCCTGCGCGTGATGCGCGCGCCTTTGTTGCGCGGACGCTTCTTCTCCGCCTCCGACGGCCGCGACAGCCAACCGGTTGTTGTGGTCAGCGAGGAACTCGCGAAGCATTACTGGCCCGCGGGAGACGCGATCGGTCACCGCATCCGTCTCGGAAAAGAATCCTCCGAACCGTGGCGGACCATCGTGGGTGTCGTCGGCGATATCCGCATGTCTTCCTTCGACACGCTGGCGAATAACTTTGCCTACACTCCGGAGAGCCAAACGCCCGGACGCGCGTCCGCCTTCGTCGTACGCACCTCGGGCGATCCGCTCGCCGTGGCTGCATCCGTCCGCCAGCAAGTGGCCGCCTTCGACCCGACTCTGCCCATCTACGACATTCGTACCGAGGAACAGGTGATTGGCGACAACATCAGCGGCGTGCAGTTCTCCGCCCGCATGATGATCGCCTTCGGCATCATTTCGTTGCTGCTCGCCGGAGCCGGCATCTACGCCGTAATGTCCTACTCCGTTGCACAGCGCACGCACGAGATCGGCGTCCGCATGGCGCTCGGCGCGCGCCCCTCCGACGTGCTATCCATGATCGTCGGCTACACCGTGCGACTAGTCGCCATCGGCATCGCGCTTGGCCTCCCGCTCGCATTCGCCGTCAGCCGCCTGATGTCCGGCACGGTGATGGGCGTTTTGCGTCCGAACGTTGCCAGCTTCGTGGTCTTTCCGGCCGTGCTCTCCGCCGTGGCGCTGCTCGCCGGGCTCGTGCCCGCGCGTTGGGCAACGAAAGTCGATCCCATGGAGGCCCTGCGCTGCGAATAGTCGTTCCTGAAGACTGAAGACCGAAGACTGACGACTGCTTTTGAGGTTACGATGGAAAAAACCCTGGAGGGGAAAATCGAACCCACTGCCATTTCCCTGGCACCGGTGAAGGGCGCTCGCGTGCTCATCGCCGACGATCAGCGCGACGTTCTCGAAGCCCTGCGCCTGCTCCTCAAACCCGAGGGCTATGCGATCGAAACCGCCACCTCGCCCGCCGCCGTCATGCGTGCCGTCGAGGGCTCCGATTTCGACGCCCTGCTCATC
Source organism: Terriglobales bacterium (assembly GCA_050746165.1). GTDB lineage: Bacteria > Acidobacteriota > Terriglobia > Terriglobales > Acidobacteriaceae > DAISJI01. Next base: position 3,392 of record JBOGLI010000056.1, read on the forward strand.
GACCTGAACTACACGCGCGATACCACTTCCGGCGAAGAAGGTCTCGACCTCCTTACTCAGATCTCCGGCGTGGACGCTACGCTCCCCGTCATCGTCATGACCGCCTGGGGCAGCGTCGAAGTCGCTGTCGAGGCCATGCGCCGCGGCGCTCGCGATTTCATCCAGAAGCCGTGGGACAATGCCCGCCTCCTCGCTGTCTTGCGCACACAGATCGAGCTCAGCGCCGCCCTCCGCCGCGGTCAGCGCCTCGAAGCCGAGAACAAGCTGTTGCGCACCGAGGGCGTGCCCACGTTCATCGCCGAATCCGATTCCATGCGCCCGGTGCTCGACCTGATCGCGCGCGTCGCACCGTCCGACGCCAACATCCTCATTACCGGCGAGCACGGCAGCGGCAAGGAAGTGGTCGCGCGCACCGTCCACGCGCTTTCTTCGCGCGCCGGCAAGCCGCTGGTCACCGTCAATACCGGAGGCCTCGCCGAGGGTGTATTCGAAAGCGAGTTATTCGGCCACGTCAAAGGCGCCTTCACCGACGCCCGCGCCGACCGCGTCGGACGCTTCGAACTCGCCCACCAGGGCTCGCTCTTTCTCGACGAAATCGCCAACGTTCCCCTGGCGCAACAGGCCAAGCTGCTCCGCGTGCTCGAGACCGGCGAGATGGAGCGCGTCGGCTCCTCGCGTACTATCCGCGTGGACGTGCGCGTGATTTCTGCCACCAACGCCAATTTGCAGCAGGACGCCCTCGCCGGACGATTCCGCGAAGACCTGCTCTTCCGCCTCAATACCGTTGAAATCCATATCCCGGCGCTGCGCGAACGCCGCGGCGATATTCCCGTCCTCGCGAATTACTTTCTCCGCCGTTACGCCGATCGCTATCGCAAGCAGCTCACCGGATTCGAACCCACTTCCATGCAGGCGCTGCTCGACTACTCCTGGCCAGGCAATGTCCGCGAACTCGATCACGCTGTCGAACGCGGCGTGCTGCTCGCGCAGGGTGACCAGGTCCGCGCCTCCGACCTTGGCTTGCGTCCACCGCAGCCCGGTTCGCCCGGACGCATGGAGGACATGAGCCTTGAGGACGTGGAAGCTTTCCTGATT
>JBOGLI010000057.1:0-6084 GCA_050746165.1 Terriglobales bacterium
TACAAATTCTCTCACCCACTCTTCGATGGCGGTCCTCATCTCTCCCAGGTGCCCCGCAAAGAAGTGGTCGCCGCCTGCGATGAAGACCAGCTTTTTCGGCTCGGGAACACCGGCGAACATGGATTCAAGCGCGGCGCGCGGCCCGTACTGGTCGTGGTCGCCGCTGACGAAGAGCTTGGGCTTGGCGCAATCCTGGAGAAAACGATAGCCGTAGGAGCGGTCCTCGACTCTTACCGGCGTCCCCAGCGAGATCACGGCTCGAACGCGCGGATCAGGACAGGCGGCCTTCAGACCGGTGGCGGCGCCGAAGGAAAAGCCGGCAAAGATCAGCGGCAGCGAGAATTCGGAGGCGAGCCAATCGAGAGCCACTCGCACGTCGTCGACCTCTCCGCGGCCTTCGTCATGCACGCCTGCGCTGCGTCCGGCGCCGCGGAAATTAAAGCGCAGTACCGGCCATCCGAACGAGTGCAGCGCCTTGGTGGCGTGAAAGACCACCTTATTGTGCATGGTGCCGCCGAAGAGCGGGTGCGGATGACAGACGAGCGCGGCATGGGTTGCGCCGGGACGGCCCTCGTTGAGCAACGCCTCCAGACGTCCGGCGGGTCCGTCGAGAAAAAAGGAGCGAATCTGGGCGCTGGCAGTCGTCAATCGGCGCGCTGCCTCACGCGGCGAGTCCGCCGCGCATCCACGCGCCCGTAAATAAACAGGAGCACGAGCACCGCATACAGTCCGATACAAAGATGATGGTGATTGTACAGGCGCAAGTACGGGCATCCCCAGACGGCGAGGAAAACCGCAGCCGCGATGACCAGCACGGTCAAGACGATATGTTGGCGAGGCGGTGATTGCATAAAACGCCCTACGTAGGATGCTCAATTCCACCGATCGGGTGCTATCCATCGGAATGCTATGCTCTGGCCATGGACCTGTTTGCGCTCACTCGCCGGATGATCGACATCGAATCGATCACCGGCAACGAACGCGCCATGGGCGAATTCCTGCACCAGGAGCTGCTCCGGCGAGGATGGGCGGCCGAGCGCATGGAGGTCGAGCCGGACCGTTTTAATGTTGTGGCCGCCCCGCCCGGCTCGACTCCTGCCCTCTATTTTTCGACCCATATGGACACCGTCCCGCCCTTTATCGCCTCCTCGGAGGACGACGACCGCATCTGGGGACGCGGAGCGTGCGACGCCAAGGGCATCATCGCCGCACAGATCGCGGCGGCGGAAACACTGCGTGACGAAGGAGTGCAAACCGGACTGTTATTCCTAGTCGGCGAAGAGCGCGACAGCCTGGGGGCGAAGATCGCAAACGGCAAGACGCGCGGCTGCCGCTTCCTGATTAATGGCGAGCCGACGGAGAACCGTCTGGCAACGGCGTCGAAGGGCGCCCTGCGCGTCGAGGTAATCGCGCGCGGCAAAATGGCGCATTCGGCGTATCCCGAGCTGGGCGATTCGGCGATCGACAAGCTGGTGTCGGCGCTCTACCGGCTGCGCGAGATTCCCATTCCCGAGACGGAAGGGATCGGCCCCTCCACGATGAACATCGGCATCATTGAAGGCGGACGCGCGCCCAACGTGATCCCCGATTTCGCGAAAGCGCTGTTGCTCTACCGCCTGGTCGGCCCCTCGGAAGAATTGAAGAAGCATATCGTCGACGCGGTGGCGCCGTGTGAGGCCCATTTCACGCTGGAGATTCCCTTCCAGCGATTGCGCACGATCGATGACATTCCGACGATGGTGGCGGCGTTCACCACCGACATTCCCGCGCTGTCGAACTGGGGCGAGCCGCTGCTGCTTGGGCCGGGATCGATCCACGTCGCCCACACCGAACGCGAGCACGTGGAGAAAAAACAGCTCGTGGAGGCGGTGGATCTGTATGCCAGCATCGCGAAGAAAGTGCTGTCAAAGTGATCAGTGTTCGGTGATCAGTGATCAGGCGGTTCCACCGCAAAATTCTCGGCTCTTCCTGCTGATCACTGAACACTGATTACTGACCACTCTTTTCCTTCGCATCTTTTCAGTCTCGATTCACCTCTAACCCACGTTATGTCCACCGAAACGTTGAATTCTCTCGCGAACGCCGCGTCGCCGTATTTGCGCTCCGCGATGCACCAGCCGATTCGCTGGCACGAGTGGAGTGAGGAAGCTTTTGCCGCGGCCAAGGGCGAGAACAAGCCGGTACTGCTCGACATCGGCGCCGTATGGTGCCACTGGTGTCACGTGATGGACCGCGAATCCTACGAGAGCGCAGAGATCGCGCAGATCATCAACGAGCGTTTCATCGCCATCAAGGTCGACCGCGACGAGCGTCCCGACGTGGATGCGCGTTACCAGGCAGCGGTGCAGGCGATGACCGGACAGGGCGGTTGGCCTTTGACGGCATTCCTCACTCCCGAAGGAAAACCTTTTTTCGGTGGGACATATTTCCCGCCGGTCGATCACTACGGCCGACCGAGCTTCCAGCGCGTGCTGCTGTCGATCTCGGAAGCATTTGCGAACAAGAAAGACGAGGTCACGGAACAGGGCGAGATGGTGCTGCGCGCCATCAGCCAGGGCGAAAGTTTTTCCGGACAAGGCGCGCCCGTGCCGCCAACTATCGTGAGCGACATCGTCAGCTCGGCCGTCCGCATGTTCGACACCGAGCACGGCGGCTTCGGCGCGGCGCCCAAGTTTCCGCACCCCTCCGCACTCGACCTGCTCATGCACGAGTACGCGCGCTCACGCGACGAGAAACTCCGCGACGTGATCGTGACCACTCTCGCCAAGATGGCCCAGGGCGGCGTCTACGACCAGCTTGCCGGCGGATTTCACCGCTATTCGGTCGATGAGCGCTGGGTGGTGCCGCACTTCGAGAAAATGTCGTATGACAACTCGGAGCTTCTGAAGAATTACGCCCACGGCTACCAGGTCACCGGCGAGTCGTACTTCGCGATGGTGGCGAAGGACATCATCCGCTGGATGGACGAACTGCTCAGCGACCGCGAGCACAGCGGCTTCTACGCCTCGCAGGACGCCGACATCTCGCTCGACGACGACGGCGATCATTTCACCTGGAGCCTGCAGGAGGCGCAGCAGGCGCTGAGCGAGCCGGAGTTCAAAGTCGCGCAGCTTTATTACGACATCTACGAAGTCGGCGAGATGCAGCACGACCCCACACGCAACGTGCTGCACGTGCGAGCCACGATCGACGACATCGGCGTGCGCCTTGGCATGCAGCATGACCGCGTGGCCGCCGTGCTGGAATCGGCAAAGCGGAAGATGCTCGAAGCGCGGATGAAGCGGCCGATGCCGTTCGTCGACAGGACCGTGTACACCGGATGGAACGGGCTGTGCATCTCGGCGTACCTCGCGGCCGCGCGCGTGCTGCACCTGCCCGAAGCGCGCGATTTCGCGCTGAAATCGCTGGACCGTGTGCTGAGCGAAGCATGGAAGGGCAAATCGCTGGCACACGTGATTGCCTACTCTGAAAAAAGCGTAGGCGCGCGCATCGTGCCCGGGGTGCTGGACGATTATGCGTTCCTGGTGCTGGCGGCGCTCGATGGTTACGAGACTACCGCGGACATTCGCTACTTCGAAAAGGCGCACGCAATCGCCGATGCCATGATCGAACGTTTCCACGACCGGGAAAACGGCGGGTTCTTCGATGCCCCCGATTCGCCGATCGCGGCGCTGTCGGCGCGACGCAAACCGTTCCAGGATTCGCCGACGCCGGCGGGCAACAGCGCTGCTGCAATCGCCCTGCTGCGGCTGTACGCGTATACGAACAACGACTCGTATCGCGACATCGGCGAGAAAACGTTGCGCGTCTTTGCTGGTGTTGCGGGTCAGTACGGGATGTTCGCCGCAACCTACGGCCTCGCCTGCGCGCACCTGCTGGAAGGACACACACAGGTGGTGGTCATCGGCAAGGATGCCGCGGCGGACGAACTCTATCTCGCCGCGATCGCGCCGTACTCGGCGACGAAATCGGTGTTGCGGCTGCGCGACGCGGCGGCACTCGTTTCCCTGCCTCCGGCCCTGGCAGAAACACTTCCGAATGTTCCGGGAGTTCGCGACGGACGGAGCTTGGGGATAGTGTGTTCGGGTTTTACGTGTCAGCCGCCGGTCCGAGAGGTTCGAGCGTTACGGGAAGCGCTCGGGGACAGTAATAAGTAATGAGTAATAAGTATTGAGCGCCAAGGTCGGTGCTGACTCGACTTATTACTTGTTACTCATTACTTATTACTCGGGCTTCCGTACGCTTCGTCCAGCAATTCGATCACGTGCACCACGCGCATGTTCAGCCCGCGCTGCTTCACGCCCGCCCGCAACTGCAGCATACATCCGACATTGGCCGTCGCGAGAACATCGGCGGGCGTGGAGGCAACGTCGTCCATTTTGTCGGCCAATATCTTCATCGAGAGCTCGTTCTGCACGACGTTGTACGTCCCGGCCGAGCCGCAGCAGAAATCGGGATGGGCAAGTTCCACCAGTTGCATGCCTGCGGCCTGAAGCAGCTCGCGCGGCGCCGAGCGCACTCCCTGCCCGTGCGCGAGATGGCAGGGATCCTGATAGGTCACGCGCGCGGCGAGCTTTTTCTTTGGCGCACGCAGGCCGATCGACGCGAGATATTCGTTTACGTCCTTTGATTTCGCAGCGAACTCGTGGGCGCGCGTGCCATACGCGGGATCATCCCCGAGCAGGTCGCCGTATTCTTTCAGTGTCGCGCCGCATCCCGCGGCGTTGGTGACGATCGCGTCGCACGACGGATCGAGCATCGCGTCGATATTCTTCCGCGCCAGCTTCCTGGCCTCTTCGCGATAGCCACCGTGGGCGGCGAGCGCTCCGCAACAGCCCTGAGCGCCGGGGACGTACACCTCGATACCGTTTTCGTTAAGCACGCGCACGGTGGCGCGGTTCAGTTCGGCAAATGAAACGCTGGCGATACATCCGGCGAGAAAAGCAACGCGGCCGCGCTTCTCGCCAATTGCGGGATAGGTTTTGCCAAGTTCGTCGAAGTAAAATTTGTCGTCGATTGCGGGCGCGAGTGCCTCCAGCTTCTCCATGCCGACGAACTTCAGCAGTCCGGTACCGCGGGCAAAAGCCTGCAGTCCCGATTTTTGGTAAAAGCGCAGAAGCCGCGCCTGCATGGCCAGTCGCGAATTGCTGTTCAGCACTTTGCGATAGAAGTAATCGCGAATCTTGCGTCCCAGCCACGGGCGGCGATAGTGGGTTTCAATTTCCGCGCGCGCGCGTTCGAGGATCGCGCCGTAATGCACGCCCGAGGGACACGCAGTCTCGCAAGCGCGGCAACCAAGGCAGCGATCGAGATGCGTGACGAACGAATCGCCGATCTCCAGATTGCCGGCGTCCACCTGCAGGATCTGGTAAAGCCGCCCGCGCGGCGAATCGGCTTCGCGGCCGAGCACGCGATACGTCGGGCACTGCTGCAGGCACAGTCCGCAGTGAATGCAACTCGAGTAGAGGTCCCACGTCGGACGATCGGGCGTGGTGAAGTTCGAGCCCTTGCCGGCCGTGATAGTCGCGCTCAAATCACGAACCTCCCGCGATTGAGGACGCCGTTCGGGTCGAGCATGCGCTTGATCGCCCGCATCGCCTCGAGGTCGGTGGGCGATGTTCCCCACACGCTGACGTGGCGCTTCACCTCCAGCGGACAACGCAACACCACGGCTGAGGCGTGCGACGATAGCGACCCGCGAAAGTCGGAGATGGCGTTGGCGTAGGAGATCGCGCCCGGAGGATCCACCGCGATGGGGCAGAAGGCGAGGAGCATGTACCCGATCCCGACGCGCCCGATGGCGGCGACCACGAAATTATTGTCGCTCGCGGCGTGCTCGGCCGATTTCAACGCCACCCCGATTTCGCTGGGCGGAAGGTCGAGGCGCACGAGCATGGTGTTCTGCGCGCGCGCAAACACGGTAGATGGAAATTCGATAACTCCTAGCCAGAGCGCAGCATCATCTTCAACCTGTTCCCCCTCGCCAATTTCCTGCCGATAGCGGGCGAGCACGGCATCGCTGCCGGCGGCGCGCAGAAGCACGCGCCAGCCGTGCCGCGCAAAATCCGGGTCGCCGCTCAACAC
>JBOGLI010000058.1:0-4555 GCA_050746165.1 Terriglobales bacterium
GACGGCTCCGACGCGGTCGCCGACTGGCCCCTGCTCAATGCCATGCTCAACACCGCCAGCGGCGCCTCGTGGGTCTCGATTCACAACGGCGGTGGCGTGGGCATCGGCTACTCGCAACACGCCGGCCAGGTCACCGTCGCCGACGGTACCGAAGCCATGGCCAAGCGAATCGAACGCGTGCTCACTAACGATCCCGGTATAGGCGTGGCGCGCCATGTGGATGCGGGCTACGACGAAGCAAAGCGTTTCGCGGAAGAGAAAGCAATCAAGATCCCGATGAAGTGATTTGTTTTCGGAAAGCACGACCTTGTTTTCGGAAGGACGCGGCTTTATATGATCGAAAGCTTTCAATCGGGCTGTTTTGAAGGGGCGCGGCTTCAGCCGCGCCGTAAGGTTCCTTTGTTAATGTCATTCCGAGCGGGCTTCGGCCCGCGAGGAATCTGCTTGTGCGTCTTTTTCAGCAGCCTCTAAAGCCATGCCCTTCGGAAACACACCCGTCACGCTCCTCACCAACATCGGCCAGCTCCTCACGCTTCGCGGCGGCGCCAACCCGCGCCGTGGCCGCGACCTCGCGGAACCCGCCATCGTCAACGACGCCGCCGTGCTCTGCTCGGGCGGCAAGATCGTCTCCGTCGGTACCCGCCGTGAAGCCGCCCGTGATGGCTGGCTGAAATCGCGCAAAAGCAGAGTCCGCGAGATCGATTGCGGCGGCGCCGTCGTACTCCCCGGCTTTGTCGATTCGCACACCCATCCCGTCTTCGCCGCGCCGCGCCTGGTCGATTTCGAAAAGCGCATCTCCGGCGCGACCTATGAAGAGATCGCGAAAGCCGGCGGCGGAATTGCGTCCAGCATCGCGAGCGTCCGCAAAGCCTCGCGCGCGAAGCTGACTGAAACAGTGCTATCAGCGTTGCGCGAGATGGCGTCCCAGGGCACGACCACGGTCGAGTGCAAATCGGGGTACGGGCTTAATGTCGAATCCGAACTGAAGTCGCTGGAGGCATTGCAAGCCGCCCAGGAAGCCTGGCCGGGCACCATCGTCCCCACCTTGCTCGGCGCGCACGTCGTCCCGCCGGAACATAAGGCCGACCGCGCCGCCTATGTCCGTGCCATTTGCAATCAAATGATTCCCCGCGCTGCCCGCCGCAAGCTCGCCGCCTTCGTCGATGTCTTCATCGAACGCGGCGCTTTCTCCATGGACGAAGCGCGCCAGATCTTCACCGCCGCGCGCGAGCACGGCCTCGGCGTACGCGCCCACGTCTGCCAACTCTCCACCGCCCAGATCGCTCCCCTGATGGAATTCGATCCCGCCTCGCTCGACCACATGGATTACCTGGCCGATGACGAGCTCGCCGCGCTTTCGCGTTCCAACACCGTCGCCACTCTTCTTCCCGGCGCGGTCTATTTCCTCGGCCACACTCGCTATCCCGACGCCCGCAAGCTCATCGACAGCGGTGTCGCCGTCGCCCTCGCCACCGATTACAACCCCGGCTCCTCGCCGACCAGCAACATGCAGATGGTCCTCTCGCTCGCTTGCACGCAGATGAAGATGTCTCCCGCCGAGGCGATTGCAGCCGCCACCATCAATGGCGCGCACGCGCTCCGCCTCGCCGATCGCAAGGGCAGCATTGAGCCCGGCAAGGACGCCGACCTCGCCCTGTTCTCCATCCGCGATTACCGCGAGCTCTGTTACTGGTTCGGGTCGAATCTCTGCGGCATGACCATCGCCGCCGGCGAAATCGTCGTCCCACGACCTAATTGACTCCCGGCCCACACAAAAGCACGGTTTTCTGCTAACTTTTTCTGTTTGGATACGTTCAACACCACGGCATTGTGTGTGCCCACGATGCGGAAAACGGAGAGTTCATGAAGCGACTGATCGTTGTTGCCATTCTGCTGTCGCTGGCCCTGACCGCCGCGGCGCAACGCCTTCCCGGGACCGCCATCCCTTCCCACTACAAGCTCACCCTCACCCCCGACCTCAAAAACGCCACGTTCACCGGCGACGAGGTCATCGATGTCAATGTCCCCAAGCCAACCACCGACATCGTCCTCAATTCCGCCGACATCGATTTCGGCGACGTCACTATCACCTCCGGTGGCAAGTCGCAGAAGGCGACCGTCACCACCGATTCCAAGGCGGAAATGGCCACGCTCAAGGTTGCGCAGCCGATTCCCGCCGGCCCCGCCAACCTGCACATCCAGTACAAGGGCATCCTCAACGACAAGCTGAAGGGCTTCTACCTGAGCAAGACGAAGGAGCGCAACTACGCCGTCTCGCAATTCGAGGCCACCGACGCCCGCCGCGCCTTCCCTTCCTTCGACGAGCCTGACCTCAAGGCCACCTTCGACATCACCCTCGTCGTGGACCAGGGCGACACCGCCATCTCCAACGGCCAGATCGTGAAGGACACGCCCGGTCCCGAGGCGGGCAAACACGCGATCTCCTTTTCGACCACGCCGAAGATGTCCACCTACCTGGTTGCGCTGCTCGTCGGCGATTTCAAGTGCCTCTCCGACTCGCAGGACGGCACTCCTATCCGCGTCTGCGCCCCGCCCAGCGAGGTTGAGCAAGGAAAATTCGCTCTCGAATCGGCCAAGCATGTCCTCGCCTATTACGACCAGTATTTCGCCATCAAGTATGCGTACAAGAAACTAGATCTGATCGCGATTCCCGATTTCGCGGCCGGCGCGATGGAGAACACGGCCGCCATCACGTTTCGCGATATCGCCATCCTCACCGATGAAAAAACCGCTTCCATCGGCCACCTGAAAGGGGTTGCCGAAACCGTTGCGCACGAAATGGCCCATCAATGGTTCGGCGACCTGGTCACCATGGACTGGTGGGACGACATCTGGCTCAACGAGGGTTTCGCCACCTGGATGAGTTCCAAGCCGATCGCCGCCTGGAAACCGGAGTGGAACATCGCCATCGACGAAGCGGGTAACACGAACGGATCGCTCAATGTCGACGCGTCGGCCACTACCCGGCCGATCCACGCCACCGCCAATGAGGCGACCACGCCGGACGAGATTTCGCAACTGTTCGACGGCATCGCCTACGGCAAGTCCGCCGCCGTCCTGCGCATGGTCGAGCACTACCTTGGCGAACAGAATTTCCGCGCCGGCGTGAACCTCTATCTGAAAAAGCACGAGTACGCCAATGCCAAGGCCGCCGACTTCTGGAATGCAATGACCGAATCATCGAAGAAGCCGGTGGACAAGATCATGCCGACCTTCGTCAATCAGGCGGGCGCGCCCATGCTGACGGTCACCTCGAAGTGCGCCGGCAACAAAGCTACCTTGAACATTTCGCAGACCCGCTTCTTCGAGGACCCGTCGCGGCTCCAGCAGGGCACTGACGAAATTTGGCAGGTCCCGCTCTGCATCAAGTCCTCCACCGGAGCGCAGCATTGCGAGGTGCTCACCCAGAAGCAGCAGACCGTGAACCTGAACGGCTGCCCAGAATGGTCGTATCTCAACAGCGGCGCCTACGGATATTTCCGCAGCAACTACAGTCACGAGATGGTTTCAAAGCTGGCTGCCGACGCGGAAAAGGGTCTCTCGCCCGCGGAGCGCCTCATGCTGCTTGGCGACGAATGGGCGATGGTGCGCGCCGCGCAGCACCCGATCGGTGAATATCTCGACGTCGTAACCGGAATGCGCAACGACCGCACCCGCCAGGTGGTGCAAGCCTATCTTGGGCCGCTCAGCTACATTGCCGATCGCATCGCTTCGCCCTCCGACCTCGACCAATACCGCGCCTGGGTCCGCAATTTCCTCCGTCCGATGGTCAACGAACTCGGGTGGACACCCAAACCCGGCGAAGATGCCGAGACCCGCGCCCTGCGCGCATCGGTTCTCGGCGTCATGGGCGACATTGGCCGCGATCCTCAGACTCTCAGCGAGGCCAAGACTCTCGCCGAGCAGTACATGAAGGACCCGTCCTCGGTGGACCCGAATATTGCCGGCGTTGTTCTCGGGTTGGCCGCTCTCAATGGCGATGCACAGCTCTACGACCAGTACATCGCGCACATCCATTCGGCCAAGACTCCGGAAGACTACTACCGCTACGGCGGCGCGCTCAGCGACTTCCGCGATCCCAAGCTGGCGGAACGCACTCTGAACGCGGCGCTCTCGCCCGCGGTCCGTTCTCAGGACATGGGCCTGATCATGTTCGGAGTGTTCGGCAACGATGAAACTCGCGAGCTGGCGTGGGACTTCTTCAAGTCGCATTTTGCCGACATCGACAAGAAGAGCGGCGGCGGACTCGGCGGCGGCTTCGGTGGACTCGCGGGAGTTTTCTGCAGCGAACAGGCCAAGCAGGACCTGCAGAACTGGTTCCAGCAGCATCCCGATCCGACTCCTCGCGCCTTCCGGTCTGGCATGGAACGTCTTAACACCTGCATTCGCATTCGCCAGGACCAGGGACCCAAGCTCGCCGATTGGCTCAAGCAGCACGCTGCCAATCAGGGAGAGTAGAACCTGCCCGTGGGACCGGCTGCCCTCAGCCGGTCCCGCAGCATCCCCGTCCCGTGACACACCATTCGAGTTAAGC
>JBOGLI010000059.1:0-7226 GCA_050746165.1 Terriglobales bacterium
GCACCAGGTCGAGCACCAGCGGCGCGGCCAGAATCGAATCGCGGCACAAAAAGTTGATTTTGATCTGCATCGGATAGCCGAGCCATCCGAAAATGTCGATATTGTCCCAGCCTTCCTTGGCGTCGCCGCGCGGCGGATAATAGTTGATCCTCACCGCATGATAGAAATTCCCGTAAAGCTTCGGATAGAGCTTCGGCTGCAGGATATGATCGAGCGCGCTCAGCTTGGACTCTTCCTTGGTCTTGAACGAGCCGGGATCGTCGAGGACTTCGCCGTCGCGATTCCCGAGGATGTTGGTGGAGAACCATCCATTCAGGCCGAGCATGCGCGCCTTGAAGCCGGGAGCGAGGATGGTCTTCATCAGCGTCTGACCGGTCTTGAAATCCTTGCCGCAGATGGGCGCTTCGTTGTTGCGAGAGAGCTCGTGCATGACGGGGAAATCCACCGTCAGGTTGGGCGCGCCGTTAGCGAAGGGAATGCCCTCGGTGAGGGCGGCGTAGGCGTAGATCATCGACGGCGAAATGTGCTCGTCATTTTTCTGCAGACCTTTTTCGAACGCTTTCAAAGTGGAATGGACTTCGCTGGCCTTGACGAAGACTTCCGTCGAGCCGCACCACATCATGATGAGGCGGTCGGCCTTGCTGCTCTTGCGGAAGTCGCGGATGTCGTCGCGCACCTGCTCGACGAGGTCCATCTTGGTCTTGCCCTTCTTGACGTGCGTGCCGTTCAGCTTCTTCACCCATTCGTGGTCGAAGACGGCCTTACGCGGCTTGATCGAAGAGAGAAACGGCTTCATCTTGTCGACCAGATCGCGGTCGAGGACGCCGGCTTTGCGGGCAGCGGCGTACATGTCGTCGGGAATCGGGTCCCAGCCGGTGAAGACGAGGTCATCGAGTTTGGCAAGCGGAACAAAATCCTTGATGAGCGGCGAGCGACCGTCGGTACGTTTGCCGAGACGGATGGTGCCCATCTGGGTGACCGAGCCGATGGGCTGGCCGATGCCCTTGCGGACGGCGTGCACGCCGGCGACAAACGTCGTCGCGACCGCGCCCATACCGGGAATCATCACGCCAAGCTTGCCTTTGGCAGGCGCTATGGTTGAAACCTCGTTTTGTGCAGAGTAGGAGGAAGAAGAATTTTGACGCTTCGCCATCGGATCAGTCCGTTCTTGCGATGAATTAGAAACGGCTATCTTCTCGTATTGAGGAGGGATTTGCAATTCAGAATGCAGTCGCTGGTCGCCGGTCGGCAGTCGCCGGTTGCATTCTCGCCCTTAACCGCACGCAGTCTAATCGCCGGCCGCCACCAGTTCGGGGTCATCGGTGACGGGAACCTGGTGACTTGATACGGGAAATTGCTGTTCATCTTCCAACAGCAGTGAATCACTCGGCAATTGAGCGTTGTAGCGCACCGCGATCGCCGCGCCGTGCATACGCTGGGTCCAATCCATGGCGGCATCGGCCTTGGAAAATGACCGGCGCAGATAGCCGGAGTAGAAGTGCCCGTCAACGAAGTAGTAGTAGGAAAGCGTGCCGACAAAATACCGATTGGTGCCGGTGCGGGGCTGGCGCCAGTCGGCCGAGTGGACGCGTCCTTCGGCGACAGGCCAGGTAAGCGCGCGACGGCGGCGCAGCCACTGCCATCCGCGCTCCACCAGGACGCCGAGAAAAATGAAGAGGACGAAGATGCCGGATTGCTGGAGCTGGGGATCCATCGCTACTACCTCAGTGAACATGACCAGCGTATCCGGGCGGGTCACGACTGGCAGTGACTTCTGTCACATGGGCAGCGGGAATGTTGGTCGCGGCTCGAATGGCGCAAAGCACGGCAATAAGGAAGTTGTGTATGCTTTTGACGGGAAGCGAGCGATGAAAACAACAGCCTCTTGCCTGATTCTCGTCCTACTGGCAATTCCGGCGCTGGCGCAGCGGAGCCGGCAGCGGCCGCCCGCCGAAGCATCGAGACTGCAACAGCAGCAACAGGCCGAAGCCGAGGACCGGCAGGCCATCGACCAGTTACACCAGGATGAGATTGACGCCAGCATCTCGTTCGATGTCGACAAGCTCGCGGCACTGTGGGACGACGAGATCGTATCGCTGCCGCCGCATTCCAAGCCGCTGCAAGGTCCGGCCGCCAATCGCGCCTACCTGGAGGCGGAGCGCAAAGCGCTGGCGAACGTGGATATCCTCGGCTACAACCAGGAATGGAACGAGGTGCGGATGCTGGGCGACTACGCCTACGAGTGGGGCGTAATTCACGAACGCCAGCGGGCGGTGAATGCGCAGCAGGAGACGGCGATCGAATACAACATAATGCGCGTACTCAAGCGCCAGCCAAGCGGGTCGTGGAGAATCTATCGGCAGATATGGAACGACCAGCGGCCGGAAGCGAAGCCCGCAGAGAAGCCAAAGCCGGAGGAAAAGCCGCACGTGGAGCTGAAGCCGTAACAGTGTTTCAGTAATTCAGTAGGTCAGTATTTCAGTCGTTGTACGGTTCGAGTCAGCGTACTGACGAACTGAGATACTGAAATACTGACATACCGAAACACCGAATTACCGCGACGCCCCTGCTCCCCTTCGAATGCGGTGTTTCCAGCGCGTCCAGACAAATACCACGGTGGCCAGCACGATCAGTGCGCCGATGACGGCGTCGAAGCGGTGAAACCACATCTTGAGGCGCGGATCGGTGTCCCAGCGCGCGCCTAATTGCATGCCCACCCAGGCCAGCCCAAGGCACCACGGGAACGATCCGATGAAGGTGTAGAGGTGGAAGCGTGTGCGGGGCATGCGCGCCACACCCGCGGGAAGGGCGATGAAGGTGCGAATCACGGGCAGCATTCGGCTGATGAGGACCGTGACGCCGCCGTGGCGGGCGAAGAATTTGTCGGCGGTGTCCAACTCGCTCCGGCTGAGCAGAACATACGAGCCGTATTTCTCGACCAGCGGGCGCCCGCCCCAGTGTCCAATCTCATACGCGAGGAGAGAGCCGAGATTACAGCCGAGCGCGCCGGCGGCGGCGACCCACCAGAGGTGAAAGGGAGGGCGGCTGTACTCGGCGGCAATCGCGGCAACAGTGAGCGCGCCGGAAAACGGCATGATCACTTCCGACGGCAGTGGAATGCATGCCGACTCAATCGCCATCAGTGCAACGATGCCGAGGTAGCCGCTACCGGCAATGACGGAGATGATGAAGGCGCTGAGCGCTGAGATGATGTGGGCGATCATGGAAGAAAGTGCCGAGTGCTTAGTGCTCAGCAAGAGCGGGCTCTGCTTAGCCCTTAGCCCCGAGCACTAGAAATCCTGTGAATCCTGGGTAAACGTGTAGCCGGGCAGCGTGGCGCCGTCGGCGGATTTTTGTACCTTGACCCGGATGGTGTCCACATTGGCGGCGTTGGCGTCGGCCTGCCGAAGCATGGCGTACTGGGCGAAGACTTCGCTGTACACCTTGGTGACGAGGTAGTTTTGCGTGGTCTGGTCGTTGCGCCAAACCTGTCCGAGTTGGATCGACTTGACGGCCATAGCGGGAGAAAGAGTAACACGGGAGGGGCATGAGGCACGAGGCACGAGGCACGAGGGGCGAGGCACGAGGGGCAAGGGACGAGGGACGACGGAAACAAAAGGTCCCTCGGCTCGGACTTGCGTCCTCGCTCGGCATGACAAACTTCATATCACGCGTTTATCTCAGGCTGCAGGTGGGGCGGGCAAATTCCCTTCCAGCAACTCGCCGAGGTTAGCCACGGGAACGCGCACGCCGATGACGAAGCTACCGAAGAGCGCATAGACGGCGCTGACCTCGTCGAAACGCATTTCGTAGATCAGGCGCTTAAAGGTGAGCGGGTCGTCGGCGAAGAGATCCACGCCCCACTCCCAGTCGTCGAAACCGATGGAGCCGGTGATGATCTGGCGGACTTTTCCGGCCCAGCGGCGGCCGACCTGCCCGTGGGCATCCATCTGGCGCTGGCGCTCGTCGATGGGCAGCGTGTACCAGTTCTTCTCTTCCCCGCGGCGGCGGTCCATCGGATAAAAACAAACGTAGCGCGACTTGGGAATCTCCGGGTAGAGACGCGCGCGCATGGCTTCGCGCTGGCGTTTCATGGTCTCGTCCACCGCTGCCGTCCACTCGGGCGAGTTCGCTTTGACTCCCTTCGCCTGGAGCTCACGAAAGAGCTTGACCGAGGATTCGTAGAGCCCGAGCTCGACGACGGATACATAGGACTGCACCGGCTCGAGGAGGTCCCAGAGCGGCGTTGATGCAAGTTCCAGCTCCGTCTGCTTGAGGGCCTCAAAGCTGTCGCGGAAGTGGACGAGCATGAGGTCGCCGGCCTTGTGGCCGAGCATCGAATAGGCACCGCTGTTGGAGGCTTCGATCCGCTGCAGCAACGGTGCGGACTCGGCCAACACCTGGCGCCGCGCGGCGGGCGTAACTTTGCGCCACTCGCTCCAGCGAAAACGGAGCATCTGATGGAGGACGCTGGAACCCTCGAGGGTCAGCGGGACGGGGTACAGCTCGCGTTCAGCGCGGGTGGACGATGTGGTCGACATTGAAGGAAATTGTAACGGATGCGGCAGGTACGAAGTCGGAAAGAATTAACCACGGATTCTCACGGATCGACACGGGATGAAAAGCGTATCGAACAATCCGTGGAGATCCGTGGCAATCCGTGGTTGCGTTTTCGTTCGTCCTTCGCACTCTGCTAACATTTCGCGTTTGGGAGGACCCATGGGAACAGCGCAGGGCGAAGAAGCGCGGCGGCAGGTCGTTACGTTCACGTTCTACAAGGTGATGCCGGAGTGGCGGAAACTGCCCGAGGCGGAACGGCGGTCGGCGCAGGCCGAGTTCGCCGACGTGCTGCAAAAATGGGCGCGCGGCAGCGAAATGACGGTGCTCCCATACTGCGCGGTCGGGCTGCGCTCCAAGTTCGACTTCTTTCTCTGGCGCATCTGTTACTCGCCCGAGTGCCTGCAATCGATGCACGTGGACATGGTCCGCACACAGTTTGGCGGGTACCTGGTCGCGGAGCATTCGATGCTCGGCATGACGCGCCGCTCGCAGTACAAGATCGGCTCCGAACAGCACCGGCACGCCGAGGCGGGGGTGCTGGAGGGCGGCAAACATCGCTACCTGACGGTGTTTCCCTATGTGAAGACGCGCAACTGGTACCAACTTCCGTTCGAGGAGCGGCAGCGGATCGTGCGCGAGTTCATGTCGGTCCCCGATGAGTTCCCAAGAACGCGCATGAATACGCTTTATTCATTCGGCATCGACGACCAGGACTTCATCGTGATACTGGAAAGCGATCATCTTTCCGATTTCGTGGACATGCAGATGCGCCTGCGCGAGACGCAGAACAGTTCGTACACGGAGCGCGTCACACCGGTGTATTGCGGCCTGCGCTGCACCGTCGAAGAACTGATGGAGAAGGTGGACTGATGGCACGCGGAATGGTGCCGAGGCAGCCGTCGAAGTCGGGCAAGCAGGCGGGAGCGCGCCGTGTGGGACCGGCTGCCCCCAACCGGCCCAAGTCGAAACTGGCGGAATCCAGACCGGATAAAACGAAGAAGACGACTGATAGGTTGGCCGCCCCGGCTGGGGGCAGCCGGGGCCACACTCCCGCGAAGGGCTACAACCCGGTCGCGCCGGAGCGGGTGAAGGAAATTCTCAAGCGGCTGGACGCGACCTATCCCGATGTAACCTGCGCGTTAACCCACGAGAATGCGTGGCAACTGCTGGTGGCGACGATTCTCTCGGCGCAGTGCACCGACGAGCGCGTGAACAAGACCACGCCCGAGCTGTTCCGCAAATATCCGACGCCGCAGTCGCTGGCGAAAATGGAACCGGAGCAGATCGAGGCGGACATCAAGTCCACCGGCTTCTTCCGCAACAAGGCCAAATCGATCGTCGGGGCTGCGCGCAAGGTGGTGAGCGATTTCGGCGGCGAGGTCCCGACGGAGATGGACCAACTGCTCACGCTGCCCGGTGTAGCGCGCAAGACTGCCAACGTCGTGCTCGGCACCTGGTTCGGCAAAAACGAGGGCGTGGTGGTGGACACGCACGTCTTCCGCATCTCGCGCCGGCTGGAACTGACGAAGGAAGACGCGCCGGAGAAGATCGAGCAGGACCTGATGCAGATGATCCCGCGCGAGCGCTGGACTTCATTTTCGCACCAGGTGATCTGGCACGGGCGGAAGTTGTGCGTGGCGCGCATGCCCAAGTGCGCCGAGTGCCCCCTGGAGAACATCTGTCACGCCGCCGATAAGACGTGGAGCACGGTGGAGATGCACAAGAACGCGAAGGGAAAGTAGCTTCTGGATTGCCGAATTGCGGAATCGGTAATGGAGGAATGGAAAGCCGGCCGGAGGCCAGCGGAACTGCCGGCTGAAAGCCCGCGCTACAAATTTTCCGCGATGGCGTTGGCCAGTGCGGGAATCGTGTACTCCTCGGCCTCGATGTGCGCTTGCAATCCCACTTTGCGCAGAGTTTCGGACGTCACTGGCCCAATCGAGGCGAGCTTCACGTCCGCGAGCAACGGGACGTTTTCTTTTCCAAGAAGCTGAAGGAAATTCTGCACCGTGGAAGAGCTGGTGAAAGCGATGGCGTGCGGCTTGCGCTCCGGATCACGCAGCACCACGCGCAATGCCGCGGCGGAGGTTCCGGGCATGATGGTTTCGTAGGCTTCGGCCACGTCCACCTTTGCGCCCAGGCTGGTCAGTTCGCGCGGAATCACGTCACGCGCGACCTTGGCACGCACCAGGAGAACGCGCTTCCCTTTCACTTCGTCCTTGAGGGCGTCGACCACCGACTCCGCTACGTATTTCTCCGGGATGACATCGACGGGCAGCCCATGCGCTTCGACTACCTTCGCCGTCGCCGGACCGATGGCGCAGATGTTCAGGTGGAGCAGGTCGGCCTCGGATTTGCCGAGCTTGGCCAGCCGCGCGAAAAGCATCTGCACGCCGTTGGCGCTGGTGAGGATAAGCCAGTCGTAGTCGAGCAGGCGGGCGATGGCTTGGTCGAGCGGCGCCCAGGATTGCGGGGGTCGGATTTCGATGAACGGAATTTCTATGACTTCGCCGCCGAGATCGCGCAGTGCGTCGGTGAGCGCGGACGCCTGGTGGCGCGCGCGGCCGATCAGAATTCGCTTACCGGAGAGTGGCTTGGAATCGTGCAAAGTCTCTCTGATTGTAAAGGTGTCAGGTGTCAGGTGTCAGGCTGCAACTCCTGACACC
>JBOGLI010000060.1:0-7006 GCA_050746165.1 Terriglobales bacterium
GCCCGAGTTCGATCTCGAGGATCTGCTCGAGGTGCTCGGGGCGCAAGGTGCGGAAGACCACGACCTTGTCGATGCGGTTCATGAATTCGGGCGAGAACTTCCGCCGCGCCGCGTCGACGGCGGTTCGGTTGATCTTCTCGTCGAACTTGTTGTCGATCTCGAACGCCTTCTGGGCGAAGCCCATGCCGCCCATGATCATGTCGTTCATCTCCGACGCCCCAAGATTCGAGGTCATGAAGATGATGCAGCTCGACATGTCCACGCGCCGGTTGTCGCCGAGCGTGAGGGTGGCCTTGTCGAGAATGCCCAGCAGCAACTGCCAAAGGGCGTCGGAGGCTTTCTCGATTTCGTCAAAGAGAAGCAACGACATCTTCAGCTTCTCGGTGTGCCACTGGTTGAGGGCTTCCTGGGTGAGCAGCGGGTGCGTTTCGCGATGGCCAAGGTAGCCCGGAGGCGAGCCGATGAGCTTCGCGATTTCATGAGAGTGCTGGAATTCCGCGCAGTCGATCTTGATGCAGGCGCGCGCATCGCCGAAGAGGGCTTCCGCCACCGATTCGACCACCCGCGTCTTGCCCGAGCCGGTGGGACCGAGAAATAGCAGGTTACCCACGGGACGCCCGGGCGGATTCAGACCCGCCAGGAACATCTGGTAGATTTCGGCCACCTTCTCGATCGCGGCATCCTGGCCGACGATCCGGCGGCGCAATTGACCCTCGAACTCCGTCGCGTCGCCACTGCGGCGCGTTGGATCGAGTGCGGCATTCAGACCAGTTCTCATAAGACCAGCTTCCCAGGAAACGTCGCCGCAGAGACGGCGATTCATCTGTGATGAACGAAACGCAGCATTGGTTTGTTTACTCACGAGTAACGAGGGGTTGGGTCCACTCCCCGCGCGCGCTCGTCCCCACTGGCGGGTTAGATGCGGAGTTGCACGCCGCGTGCACCGCGGGCGGGGCAAGTTGCGCAATTCTCCTGTGGAAAACCCCGGGAACGTGCAGCTTCTCTCATTAGATACGAGGTGATAGGCACGGGCCAAAATCGTGCTACTATCGCTCCACTCCAGCTCTGGATCGCGAAAATCTCATGCGTCGTCTCGGCCCGCTCAACACCTCAGTCCTGTTAGGAATCGTCGTTATTCTTGCTATTGCAGTGGCGGTCGCGGTTCTGCCGTGGCCGAAAACCGCGAGCGCGCAGCCGCGTGAAAGCTCATCGGCGGACAAAGCCACGTCCAAGACCGCGGCGAAACCCTCGACGCCGGAGGTTGCGGCTCCGGGAACGGTGCTTTATCCCGTCCAAAAAGGCGACAGCACCCATACGCTGTTACGGAAGTTCTGGCCCCAAAGCTCGTACATGACGACGGCAGAATTCCTCGCCGCCTTGCGCGCGGCCAACACTGGCAAGATCAGCGGTGACTGGCCAAAACCCGGCGTCACCCTGGTGATCCCGGGAATGGAGGGGCCGGTCGTCGAGAAGCCCGTGCCGATGGCGAAAGAGGCCGAGGTGCGCGCGATCTACCTGACCCACATCATGGCCGGCAGCCACAACGGGCTGGAGTTGATCAAGCGCTGGAAAGCGGCGGGCGGCAACGCGGTCGTCTTCGACGTGAAGGACAGCGATGGCAGCGTCGGCATTCCCTTTGATAATCCCTTCAACCCGAATACCTCGCGTCCCGATATTCCGAACCTGCCGAAGTTCGTGCGCTGGATGCACCGGCAGAATCTGCACGTGATCGCCCGCATTGCATGTTTCCGCGACGAACGCCTGGTGACGGCGCATCCGGAGCTGGCGGTGAAATCGCGCAGCAGCAGCGCTCCCTGGCGGGAAAATGGGAAGCTGGTGTGGACCGATCCCTCCGATCTTCGCGTCCAGGACTACGACATCGCGCTGGCGATGAAAGCAATCGAGGGCGGCGTGGACGAGATCCAGTTCGATTACGTCCGCTTCCCCGCCGAGGGAAACCAGCCGGACGCCAAGTTCGAGTTCCAGAGCTCGCATCCGGACTGGCAGCGGAGCGATGTAATCGCGAATTTCCTCTCGCGCGCCTACGCCAAAATCCACCCCGCCGGCGACCTGCTCTCGCTCGACGTCTTCGGAGTCATGGCTTGGCAGCGCTCGGTGGATCTATCGCACACCGGGCAGGACATCTCGAAAATGGCGAAGAACTGCGACATTCTATCGCCGATGATTTACCCGTCACACTTCTTCGGCATGGATGGCTACGCCGTTCCCGGTGACGCGCCCGAGCATTTCATCGGCGAGTCGATGGACCGATTCCAGAAGGTCACCGCCGAGTCAGGCGTTGTGCTGCGGCCGTGGTTGCAAGCCTTCCACTGGAGGACGCCGAGCTACTCGCCCACCTATATCGAGACGCAGGTGGCGGTGGCAAAAGCGCATTCGGGCGACGGCTTCCTGTTCTGGAATGCCGCCAACGATTACAGCAAGCCGTTCGTCGCCATGCCGGTGATGATGGCGAACCCGGATAAGTACTTCGGACGCGCGAAGCCAGCGCCGTCACCGACGCCGGCAGCGGCTACGCCCGTGAAAACGGCGGGAATGTAACGAAGCACGAGGCACAAGGCTTGAGGCACGAGGAAAAAGGGAATCAGCCTCGGGTCCATTGCCTTCTACCTAGGGCCTCGTGCCTCAAGCCTCACGCCTCGCCCCTGTGCTACAGTTCTCCCCCTTGTGAGTGACTTCGAAAAAGCTCCACCGGACGTGCAGGAGATCCTCTCCAAGCCAATCCGGGAGATGGGCCTGAAGCTGGAGGGCTCGCCACTGGAGCGCTTCGTCCTGCAGCTCTACCGGGAACTCGATCGCAAGGGCCTGAAGAAGTTCCGCCCGCAATGCTATCTATCCGACGAGTGGGGCTGCCCGGACCAGCAGCCGGTCATTGGCATCCCGTTCTATCTGGCCGACCCGAAGCTGGCGCGTCTCGAGCGGGAGATGAACGACCTGGAGGACTCGCGCCAGATCATGATGTACCTGCGCCATGAGGCCGGCCACGCGTTCAATTACGCCTACCAGCTCTTCAAGACGCCGGAGTGGCGCGAGCTGTTCGGCCCGTTCCGCCGGCCCTATCGCGATCTCTATCGGCCTGTCCCGTTCTCGCGACAGTTCGTGCGCCACATCGAGGGCTGGTACGCGCAGAAACATCCAGATGAAGATTTCGCCGAAACGTTTGCCGTGTGGATGACCCCGGCCTCGCGCTGGCGGCAGCGCTATCGCGGATGGGGCGCGATGAAGAAGCTGCTCTACATGGAACGTGTCGGGCACCAGTACGGAAATGTCGATCCGTTCATCACGCAGGGGATCACCGACATCACCGTGGACGAGATGGAGGTCACCGTCCGTGACTTCTACGAAAACGCGGTGGACCAGCACCTGTCGCCGGAAGAGCTCACGCTCGATACCGACCTCACCGACATCTTCAACGTGTCGCGGCGGCGCAAGACGGGAGTGCGTCCGGCGATCGACTTCCTGCGCGAGAACCGGCGCGTGATTATCGAGAAGGTCGCCTACTGGACCGGCGTACAGCGCCCGTTGCTGCGAAAACTGATCGATGCCGTGGAAGCGCGCTCGCTCGACCTGAAGCTGAATGTCGATTTATCCTGCGAACGGCAGCAGCTCACCGAACTCGTTGCGTATCTCACCGCGCTCGCCATGAATTACATCAGCCGCGGCAAATTCGTGCAGCCGTAACAGGAATTCCGTCAGGCACTCGCGAATCGCGCCGCGCCGTTGCACAATAGAGACGATGCCGAAGCCGTTAAAGATCGCGATCCTTTACGACACCTGGGAGGGTGATCCGCCCGAGCCCGGCGCCGAGCCCGAACCCGAGCCGGAAAAGGAAAGTCCGAAGAAAAAAAAGGCCGGGTCGAAGAAGAAGCGCAAGAAGCGCAACAAGCTCGATCGCGAGGAAATTTTCGACGCGCTCGAGAAGCTCGGCCACGATCCCACCTACGTCATCCTCGACGGCCATAAGCCTTCCCTGCTGGCGCTGGCGAAGTATAACTGCGACCTGATCTTTAATCTGACGGAGTCATTCGCCGGCAACGACACCAACGACAAGAACATCGCCGCCTTCCTTGAACTGCTGGGAACGCCCTACACCGGCTGCGGCTCCGACGCGCTCTTCCTTGCCCAGGACAAGGCGCTGGCAAAAAAACTCTTCGACTTCCACGGCATCAAGACGCCCGACTTCGCAACCTCGTTTCGCGGACGCGTCGATCACGCGCACAACATCAAGTTCCCGCTCATCGTGAAGCCCACCTCCGAAGACGGCTCGATCGGCATCGACGTGGGTTCGGTGGTGGAAAACGTCAAGGAGCTGATGGAGCGGATCCACTACATCCACGAAGAGTTTGACTCGCCCGTGCTGATCGAGGAGTTCATCGAGGGACGCGAAATTTACGGCGCCATCCTCGGCAATGAATCGGTGGAATCGCTGCCGCTGATCGAACTCGACCTCTCCAAGCTTCCCAAGGGCACGCCCAAGATCGCCACCGCCGACGTGAAGTTCATGAAGGACACCGAGGTTTACAAGGTGACCAAGTCGGGCCCGGTGGAAGACCTGGCCGAGGAAACGGTGCAGAAGCTGTACGACACGTCCCAGGCCGCGTATCGCGCCCTCAAGATGCGCGACTTCGCGCGTATCGACATGCGTCTCACACCCAAGGGCGAGGTGTACGTGATCGAGGCGAATCCGAATCCATGGCTGTGGAGTTCGGCGGAATTCGCCATGGCTGCGAAGCAGGCCGGCCGGTCGTATACCGATATGATCGGCGAAATCGTGGAGCTCGCGTTGGCGCGGTATCGGTGACGCTGGGAGCGATGGGCTACGGTGGAAACGCCGGGCTGAAGCCCGGCGCTTCCACCGTAGCGATTCAAGGTTGTCCGACGCTTCCACCGTGTATGCTTCGACAACAATCCATGCAAGGTCGCGGCGCACGCGAGCGTGTGACGAGCGACGCGAGGTTTGTAACGATTTCATGAATTTTCGTCATCGATTTTTCTGGTTTCGCCGCCATTCTCCGCGACCGTATAATGGCCTGTAACACCGCACGTGCCATTCACATCCATGCCGTTCGTCCTTTCTGCCGCAGGAAGGTTCTGTCCGGCGCAATGGCAGATTCCGCAACGCTGAGTAGTTCGCGCTCTACGACTGGGAAGGAGGCCACCATGGCCATTCAGAAGACCGAGAAAATCTGGCATAACGGAAAATTAATCGCCTGGGAGGACGCCACGATCCACGTCATGGCCCACGTGGTGAACTACGGCTCCGCCGTTTTCGAGGGCATCCGCTGTTACGCGCAGCCGAACGGGCCCGCCATCTTCCGCGCGCAGGAACACATGCAGCGCCTGCTGGACTCCGCCAAGATTTATCGCATGGACGTGGAATACACGCGCGACGAACTGGTGAACGCGATGGTCGAGGTTGTCCGCCACAACGGCGTGGCTCCCTGCTACATCCGTCCGCTGGTGCTGCGCGGCTACGGCGAAGCGGGCGTGAACCCGTTCAATTCGCCGATCGAAACTTATATCGCCAATTATCCATGGGGAAAATATCTCGGGCACGGCGCCGATGAAGGCGTGGACGTCTGCGTTTCGTCGTGGACGCGCATCGCGCCCAACACCCTGCCGACGATGGCGAAGAGCGGCGCGAATTACATGAATTCGCAGCTCATCAAGATGGAAGCGATCCTGAACGGCTATGTCGAAGGCATCGCACTCGACGCGCGCGGCTATGTCAGCGAGGGTTCGGGCGAAAACCTGTTCGTCGTTCGCCAGGGCACGCTCTTCACCGCCCAGCTCGGCAACTCGGTGCTGCCAGGCATCACGCGTGATTCCGTCCTGCGCATCGCCAAGGACCTGAAGATCCAGGTGGTCGAGCAGGGGATCCCGCGCGAGATGCTCTACATCGCCGAGGAAGTGTTCTTCTGCGGCACCGCCGCCGAGATCACGCCGATCCGCTCCATCGACAAAATCACCATCGGCGGTGGCAAGATCGGGCCGGTCACGCGCGCCATCCGCAACGAGTTCTTCGGGATCATCAACGGCACCGAGCCCGACCGCTACCACTGGTTCACTCCGGTGGGTGTGAAGACGAAGGAAAAGCAGCCGGTCGGAGTCTAGTTGCTGGTTGTTAGTTGCTAGTTGATCGGGGTGGGCTAATGGGCTCACCCCTATTGCTTTTGGCCCTTCTGTGCGCCAAGTTCGTGCGTTTGCCGGCAAATGGCGACTTTCCCGACCTACGACCTACCGCCTACGACCTACGTCCGCTATACTTTCAGCAGTAGCTATTGCGTGAGGATTCAGAGTGTCTCTTTCCGCGGTTATCGTTGATGACGAGCAGTTGGCGCGCGATGAGCTTGTCTTCCTGTTGAAGTAGGTCGGCGATGTCGACGTCGTCGCCCAGGGCAAGAACGGGCTGGAAGCCGTCAACCTGATCAAGGAACACTCGCCCGACCTCGTCTTCCTCGACGTACAGATGCCCGGCCTCGACGGTTTTGCCGTCATCAAGAAGCTGATGGACAAGAAGGTGCCGGTGCCGAATGTCGTCTTCGCCACCGCCTACGACCAGTACGCCGTCAAGGCCTTCGAGGTGAATGCGGTCGATTACCTGCTCAAGCCCTTCGACAAGAACCGAGTCGCCAGCTCGGTGAAGAAGGTGAGAGAGCGCGTAGAAAGCAGTTCCGGACCGTCGGAGCGTCTGGAAAACCTGATCCGCACACTCGAGCAAAAGCCGCAACAGCGCTCCAAGGTGCTGATCAAGGCGGCGGGCCGCATGTTCCTCGTGGATCAGAAGGACATCTGCTTTGCGTCGATCGAGGACGGCGTGATCACCGTGGTTACGGCGCAGATGGAAGGACAATCGAACTGCCGCACCCTGGAAGAGTTGCTCGACTCCCTCGATCCCAACCTTTTCTGGCGCGCCCACCGGTCCTACCTGGTGAACATCAACCGGATCCGCGAAGTGGTGCCCTGGTTCAAGAGCTCATACCAGCTC
>JBOGLI010000061.1:0-6405 GCA_050746165.1 Terriglobales bacterium
CGACCGCGGGCTGGATCATCTACACCGGCGGCGTGCAACTGATCGACGGCTCGACCGTGCGCATGCCGCACATCCGCGTCACCGACCACGAAGGCAAGCCGATGGAGATGCACCCGCGCCCAGTGGATTATGCCGTCGAGAACCCGGTCGGCGAAAGCTATACCGGCAAAGACTCGCAGCTCGACGAAGCGATCAAGGTGCTGCTCGACCAGGTGGAGGGGACGAAGACGAAAGTGGCGGAGTAGCGGCTCGACTCGCTCTACTCCGGTAGCATCACCTGTCCCTGCACCTCGAAGTTACCGCTAGCGTTCGGCGCGCCGGTGCCGGGCTGGCCGCCACCGATCGAGATCGAGTACTTGCCCGGGGCGACGATGCGATCCCCGGCCTGGGTGACCATGCTCAGGTCGCGGGAATCCAGATGGAACATGACTTTCTGCGCGGCGCCGGGCGTGAGGTGGACACGCTGAAATCCTCGCAACGCGCGAATCGGCGCTCCGGCGACACCGGGAAACGATAGGTAGAGTTGCACGACCTCGTCGCCCGCTGGCTTCCCAGTATTTGTCACGGTTACGGACGCGTCGAGATTATCGCCGGCGTTCAGCGGCGCTTGCGGTACGGTGAGGCCGCTGTAGCTGAAGGTCGTATAGCTGAGGCCGTAGCCGAAGGGCCAGAGCGGCTCGCCCTTGAAGTAGCGATACGTGCGACCCTTCATCGCGTAGTCCTCGAAATGCGGCAGGTCTTTGACGCTCTTGTAAAACGTGACCGGCAGGCGTCCGGCGGGATTGTTTTTTCCGCTCAGGGTTTGGGCGATCGCGGCGCCGCCCTCCTCGCCTGAATACCACGATTCGAGAATCGCGTTGGCGTGCTCCTTCTCCCAGTTCACGCCCAGCGCGCTGCCGTTCATGAGCACGACCACAAGCGGTTTTCCGGCCGCAGCGACGGCCTGCACGAAATCTTCTTCCGGCTTGGGCAGGTCGAGGCTGGTGCGATCTCCGCCGGAAAATCCGGGCAGCTCGATGTTCATCTCCTCGCCTTCCAGGCGGCTGGTAATGCCGACGACGGCGATCACAACATCGGCATCTTTGGCGGCAGAGAGGGCGGCGGGATCGGGCGCGCTCTCATCGGCCGCACCCGGATTCTTCGGGTCGGAAAGAAACTTCGTGCCCGCGACGTAGGTGATGGTCGCGTTGGGAAATTCCGCCTTCATGCCTTCGATCACACTGACAGTGTGAGTTGGCGTGCCGTTGTAGTTGCCGAGGAGCACCTCGGTCTGTTCGGCGAGAGGGCCAACCACGAGAATGCGCCGCACCGATTTCAACGGCAGCACGCCATCGTTCTTCAGCAGCACCATGGATTCGTCCGCCATCTGGCGGGCCAGAGCGCGGTGCGTGGCGCTATCAAGCTGGGCTTCGTCGATGTTCGAATACGGCACCATCGACGGCGGGTCGAACATACCGAGACGAATGCGCGCGGTGAACAGGCGAACAAGCGCGGTGTCGATAGCGCTTTCCGAGAGGTAGCCCTGCTGCACGGCTTCGACGTACGGACGGTAGTCGTGGTCGTCCGTCACCTTTTTCCGGAAGTCGATGCACTCATTGTCCATGCCGCGTTCCAGCGAAATAGCGGAAGCCTGCGGCTGGGTCGCGCGATAGCGGTGCCCGTCAAAAATATCGCGGACGGCGCCGCAGTCGGAGACCACGTAGCCCTGGAATCCCCAAGCGCCGCGCAGCGTGTGCTGCAACAGAAACTGGTTGGCGCAGGCGGGCTGGCCGTTGACCGCGTTATAGGCGCACATCACCGAGCCGGCGTGCCCCTCGACGATGGCGGCGCGAAACGCGGGCAGGTACGTGTCCTCCTCGTCGTGCTTGCTGATGTCAATGTCGGCGAAGTGCCGCGTGGGCTCGGGGCCGCTATGCACGTCGAAGTGCTTGGGCGTGGAGATGACGCGGTAGTAGCGCGGATCGTCCCCCTGCATGCCGGTGACGAACGCGACCGCCATGCGCCCGCCGAGGAAGGGGTCCTCGCCGTAGGTCTCCTGCCCGCGTCCCCAGCGCGGATCTCGGAAGATGTTGACGTTCGGCGCCCAGAAATCCAGTCCTTCAAAGATGTCGGAGTGGCCGGCACGCACGTCCTGCGCGTGCTTGATGCGGCCCTCGACGCCAATCGCCGTTGCCATTTCGTGGATGCGCGGCGTGTCGAATGTGGCGGCCAGCCCGATCGGCTCGGGGAATTCGGTGGTGCCCTCGACGGCCACGCCATGCAGCGCCTCGCTCCACCAGTCGTAGGCCGGAACATTCAGGCGAGGAATGGCTCGGGCCTGGTTGACGAGCTGCGACGCCTTTTCCTGCAGCGTCATGCGGTGGACCAAATCGGCCGCGCGCTGCTCCGGCGGCAGCATGGGATCCATGTAAGGCAACTGCGTTGTTTCCTGCGCCGCGGCGGAGGCAATACAAAGTGCACAGCCAAGAACGATCACAAGCGCACGATTAAGGCTCATCGGTTCACTCTCCGCATGAAGTCTGCACGGCGGGAAAAGGTAACAGAAACGGTCGCGGATGTCGCGTTGAAGACAAATGAAGGGCGCCGGCTTTCACCGGCGCCCGTGTGCGCTGGACGCTTCCCCCGAATACGCCCAGGCGACATCGCTAAAACACGAAACGGATGGCCAACTGGATCTGGCGCGGGTCGTGGGCCGACATGATTTTCCCGAAGTCCGGGTTCGAGGTCACGCCGTCGAGGCTGGCCGCGCTGATCGGGTTATAAAAATTGGAGCGGTTGAACATGTTGAAAATTTCGCCGCGGATCAGCAGTTGCTTGGTCTCGTCGTTGCTCACCAGGAACGACTTCTGAATGGCGACGTTGCTGGTGATGTACGACGGGCCTATGAACTGGTTGCGCCCGGAGTTGCCGATGCACGGCGATCCCGGAGATCCACCGTAGAGTGTGGCGCCGGTTACGTAAGGCGAGCCCCACTGGCTTGCGCTACAGGTTTCGCCCGGTAGTGCGATGGAGCCGGTGATCCACTTATCGGGATTGCCAGTGAAATTAACGCTGTTCACATTGGCGCGCTGCGTCAGTTCGCCGTACGCCGGTCCCGAGAAGATGGTAAACGGCTGCCCGCTCTGCCCGATGATCACGCCGCTGACCTGCCAGTTGGATAACAGGCGCGAGTCCTTGGGCAGCGGCAGCGCCCAAACATAGTCAACCACCACACGCTGCGAGTTATTGAAGTCGGAGGGTCCCCACTCGTTTTGCAGAACGTTGGTCGGGTCCTGCGGGATGTCATAGCGGCTGACGTTGACGGCCGCGGCGCCGGTCGTGGTCAGACCTGAGACGAGCAGGTCGGAGAGATTGGTACCGACGCCGGTGCTCGGGTACTTGTCGATACCGGGGATGGCGCCGGCGAGACGGCTGCCGAAACTGAGGAAGTTCGGGTTGCCGGTACCGAAGGCCTGGAGCCCGAAGACCTGCACCGGCAACGAGACGAGCAGCAGCGGGAACGTGCCCTGGGAGCCGTTGTCGTAGGAGCGCGACCAGTTATAGCTGGCGTTGGCGGTCATGCCATGCCACGAGGCAAAGCGCACGCGCGCCATGATCGAGTCGTACTTCGCGGTACCGATGTTGGCCATCGTGTACACCGGCGAAAAGCTGTTGGTATCGCAGTTCGGTGTCGAAGTGCAGAACCACTCGTTCTGGAAGCCGCTGTTGTAAACGATGGGCAGGTGGTACGAGCGGGTGCCGAGGTAACCAACCTCGACCGCAAGCTGGCGGACGATCTGGTGCTGAATCGTCCCGCTGTATTGCCACGAATACGGAGTCTTGGAGTTGTCGTAATCGCGCGAGTAAAGGGCGAAGGGAACAGCGGCGCTGGCGAAGGGCTGCAGCGCAGTCGGCACGCCAAACAACGTGTTATTGCCGAGTCCGCACTGCGCCGTGCCGCAATACGAGGTGGCGAAGTTCTGGCCGTACACGCCCTGCGCGGCGGGGAAGTTCAGCGGCGTCGGGCGATTAAAGAGCAACTGCGACATGGTGCTGATGGGGAGTTGGTCGTAGTACATGCCGACTCCGCCGCGAATAACGGTCTTGGCTTCGCGGTCGAGCGAGTACACGAAGCCGATGCGCGGCGCGAAGTCATGCGTACGCTCCGGCAGGATGGCGCCATTGTGCGTGCTCTTGTTGGTGCAGTTCCACGGATTCGTGGAGGAGTGGACGGCATAGATCGAGTCGGTGCGAGAGAAACCGAGTGCGCAGGAATAACCGTAGGATTCAACGATCTGGTTCCCTTTTTCCTGGTAGAGGCCGTTGGCGGCGGGATCGAAGTTCCAGATCTGGTTGTGGTCCTCGTGCGGGACGGAGGAGAACTCGTAACGCACGCCGAGGTTCAGCGACAGGCTGTTGTTCAACCGCCATGCGTCCTGTACGAATCCGGCGACGGCATACGAGCGGAAGAGGCCGCCATAGATGGACCGCTGGCGAATGGCGTAATCGAACGATGGATTGGTGAAGCCGGGACAGCCGGGATCGTTGCAGGTCTCGCTGTCGCTGGTGAACTCGCCGATGTTGCTGGAGATGACCAGTCCGCGGGCGAAGCCCGACGTGTTGGAAACGTTTTCCAGCCGGCGATAGTCGCCGCCGAACTTGATATTGTGACGTCCCCACGAAAGCGTGACGCTGTCGGAAGCGAAGACCGTTGTATCGCGACGCTCGCCGGGGGCGCCTAAAGGCGCGCCGACACGGGCGAACGGGAACAGGCCGTCGAGGGATGGAGCCATCGCATTCGGCGAGCTAGCGGTGTTCCAGAAGGCGTTGTACCAGCCGGTCATGGCGCCGGTGACGCCCTTGCGCGCGCCGCTGTAACGCGCGTCGAGGCCGCTGAGCAGGAAGGTCATCATCGAACCCGCGGGCAGTCCAATCGTGGTCGGGTCAAAGGTGGCGTCCTGCGCCTTGTCGAGCACCTGGAAGCGGCTGGCTCCTACGCGGAGGTCGTTGGTCATGCGGGCGAAGCGATGGTTGTTGGTAAGAATACCGTTCTGGTTAAGCGCCTTGCGGTACCCACCGTTGCCGGGATAGACGGTGTTGGAGGGCAGCGTGTCGTCGTGCAGTTGGTCGAGGTTCTGCACGGAATAGCGCAACACCCAATCGGTCTTTTCCGACTGCTTGAAGTCGGCGCGGAGGAGCAGGTTATCGACGTGCGTGTAGTTCGGCGCCTGCCCCTTGTAGAACTCGAGCACGCCGGGAATGCCGACGACGTTCGAGTTCGGGTATAACGAGAGCACGCCCTGCGCAATTTTCTGCGAGGCGACGTTCAGTCCGGCGATGCCGCCCGGAGGCGCCTTGTCGAATGAACTGGGCACGCGCTCGAAGATCGGATTCGGATTGTTGATGCGCGTTCCTTCGTAACTGGAGAACAGGAAGAGGCGGTCCTTCATCAAGCCGCCACCAAGGCTGCCGCCGAACTGCTGCGAGGTGAACGGCTGGCGATGGCTGTCGGAGCCGGCCATGACCGCGCCGGGACTAAATATCGTATTGCGACCAAACCCGTTGGCGACGCAGGTGTTGGGCGCCTGGCCCGTGGGGTTCACGATGGAGTCGGTGCAGTATCCATTCGCCTGCGCGGTCGCGGCGTAGGTGTTGTAGTCGGCAACCGTCAAAGGTGGCTGAAAGATCGAGCCCGGCGTCCCCGCGGGACGGACAGCGGCGGTGGCCGCCGGAGAACCTGCGAAGGACGCGGCTTTCGCGAATCCGCTGTTGCGGTAAACGGAAAGCGGAGTATCGGAGTTCAGCGAATCTTTGCCGAAGTACCCGAACATCCTGCCGTGAATTCCGGTGTAGGCGCGGCGGGTGACGACGTTGACCACGCCGCCCATACCGCGGCCGAACTCAGCGTTGGCGTTGGACGAAGTGACGCGGAATTCCTGGACCGAGTCGTTTACCTGGAACGGGATCGCCTGGTTACTGCTGGAGGCAACGTTGTCAGCGCCGTCGAGAAGGAAGTTGTTCGACGAGGGCCGCGCGCCGGAGATGCTGAAGGTCGCGCCTTGCAGCGGGGACCCGGCTTCCACGTCGTGCGAGTTCAGCGTGAACAATCCGAAGGCGAGGAAGTTTCGGTTGTAAACAGGTAGGGCTTCGAGTTGCTTGCTGGTGATGACCGTACTGACAGCGCTGGTGACGTCATTGGCAACCACGACGGGCGCGGGTTTGCTCGTCGGCTTCTCCGGCGCGGCGGCGCCTTCGGCGACCGGCGGTGCTTCCTGCAATGGCGGGATGAGCAGCTTTTCGTCGCCGACGCGGACAGCCAACCCGGTCTGCTGGGCGATCTGCTTGCCCTGCGCCGTGGCCGTGATGGCGTAGCCATCGGCGGGCGGCACTTCGGTGAAGACGTAGTTGCCGTCCTGGTCGGTGAAG
>JBOGLI010000062.1:0-6446 GCA_050746165.1 Terriglobales bacterium
GATGCCTGCCCCATCTACCTCGAAAGCGGCCACAACCCGGCGTATCGTCCCGCCTACCGCTCCGAAGTTTTTCGGCGTCTCATCCGCAAGTACGCGAAACGCGGCGGCAAGTGGATGGCGCCGGTGCGCGGCGAGGACATCGAGTTAAACGCCGCGGCCATCGCCCGCCTCGCCGAATTGTCCTACCGCTGCACGATCTGCCGGCGCTGTGCCCAGGCCTGCCCGATGGGGGTGGATAACGGGCTGCTCACCCGCGAATTGCGCAAGCTGTTCAGCCAGGGACTTGGCATCGCCGCTAAAGAGCTGCACGAAAGCGGCTCCATGCGCCAGCTTCGCGTCGGCTCCTCCACCGGAATGAATCCGCGCGCCGCCAGGGACAATGTCGAATTTCTCGACCAGGAAGCATCCGAAGCCGCCGGCCGCTCCATACACACCCCGTGGGACCGCGAAGGCGCCGACGTCCTGCTCATCCACAACGCCGGCGAGTTCCTCAGTTGGCCCGAGAATCCGATGGCCTTCGCCATCCTCCTTGATGCAGCGGGAATCAGTTGGACGCTCTCCAGCGATCTCGCCGCGTACGATAGCGTCAACTACGGCGTCTGGTACGACGACGTGCAGTTCGCGCGCGTCGCCATTCGCCAGGCCGAAGCCGCGCGCAAGCTCAAGGTCAAGAAAATCGTTCTCGGCGAATGCGGACACGGGCACAAAGCATCCATGGTCGTCGCCGATCGCGTCCTCACCGGCGACCTCAACGTTCCGCGCGAAAGCGCGTTGGTGCTGCTGCGCGACATCGTTCGCAGCGGCCGGCTGCGCCTCGATCCCTCAAGGAATGATTTCCCGGTCACGCTGCACGACCCCTGCAACATGGTGCGCCTGATGGGGATCGTCGAGCCACAGCGCGAAATCCTGCGCGCCATCTGCCCGCAGTTTCGTGAGATGACTCCCCACGGCGTGGACAACTACTGCTGCGGCGGAGGCTCCGGGTTCGCCATCATGGCGGGCCAGAACTTCTTCGACTGGCGCATGAGCGTCGCCGGCCGCCGCAAGGTCCGCCAGATCGCGGAAGCCTTCGCCGACCAGTCCTCGCCCGACGTCAAGAAATACGTGTGCGCCCCCTGCTCCAACTGCAAGGGGCAGTTGCGCGACTTGATCCAATTTCACGGCCTGTGGGAGAAGTCCGGGATTCTGTACGGCGGACTCGCCGAACTGATTGTCAACGCCATGGCGGACGTCAAGCCCGGGTTTTTACAGTGGGAGTTTCATTGAGTGTAATACCGAGCAAGAAAGCCGAAAGCCGAGAGCCATTTAGGAGCTTGTCATGGAAAAGCCGCTGATCTATTTCGACAACGCCGCCACCGCCTGGCCCAAGCCCGAGCCGGTATACGAGTTCATGCTCAGCTTTTATCGCCAGACCGGCGTTAATCCCGGCCGAAGCGGCTTCGACCTGGCTCTCGAGGCCGGATCGCTTCTCGACAAGCTGCGCCGCCGCATGACTCGCTTCTTTGGCGGCGACGAAGACGCCTCCGACCGCCTCTGCTTCGGCTACAACGCCACCGACGCACTCAATCTCATCCTCTTTGGACTGCTCGAGCCCGGCGACCACGTCATTACCACGAACCTCGAGCACAACTCGGTCATCCGGCCCATCAATCACATGCTCCGCGACCGCCACGTCAGCGCCACGTTTCTGCCCTTCGACCGGAACGGCTTCATCGATCCCGACGATGTGCGCATTGCCATCCGTCCGAACACGAAGCTGGTAATCGTCAACCACGGTTCGAACGTGATCGGCACGGTGCAGCCCATTGCGGAAATCGGCCGCGTCTGTCATGAACGTAACGTCCTTTTCGCCATCGACACCGCGCAAACCGCGGGCGTCATGCCGATCAACATGGGCGAGATGAACGTTGACGTCCTCGCATTCACCGGCCACAAGGGGCTGATGGGCTGCATGGGTATCGGCGGCCTCTGCGTGCGCAAGCACGTCGAGATCAACCAGGTGCGCGCCGGCGGAACGGGCGTCCGCTCCGCCTATCCCTATCATCTCGAGGATTACCCGTGGCGCATGGAATACGGCACGCCCAACATGGTCGGCGTCGCCGCGCTCTGGGCGGGACAACAGTGGATCGAGGACCAGGGCGGAGTCGAGGCCATCCACGCGCGCGAAATGAAGCTCGCCCGCAAACTGGTGGACGGCATCCGCGGCATCGACGGCGTGAAACTGTATTGCGCCGATTCACTCGATAACCACCTCTCCACCGTCTCCATCAACATCGACGGCGCGGAAGCGGGAGACGTCGGCATCATGCTCGATTGCGATTACAGCATCGCCACCCGAACCGGCCTGCACTGCGCGCCCCTGGTCCACCAGCAGATGGGAACCCTCGATTTGCACGGCACCGTCCGCTTCTCCATTGGCGCCTTCAACACGGAGGAGCAGGTGGATGCCGCGATCCACGCCGTCGGCGAGATTGCAAAATGGGCAGCGAAGCGGAAACGCACGGCACACACCGCCACGACGGGCGCCTGATTTGGGCCTGCGCTCAGAGTCTGCTAAAGTTACATGTAACGCTGTTCGCTTGAAGGGGAGACATGGGGACGAAGGTCAGATCGAATTCATCGCGGGACAAAGTGCGAGCGCATAGGAAGAGATTGCGCAAGCAGGGATTACGGCCGCTGCAGATCTGGGTGCCCGATATGCGCTCGCCCGAATTCGTCCGGCAAGCTCGCCGGCAATCTGCGGCAGTTGCTCGCAGCCGGCATGCGAAGCTCGACCAGGCGTTTATCGATGCTGTTTCCGATTGGCACGCGGCGTGAAGCGCGGCGAGATTTGGACCGCAGCAGGTGGCAAAGATTACGCGGGAAAACCACGTCCGGTGGTGATCCTGCAGGATGATCGGTTCGATCGAACAGACTCAATCACCATTTGCGCATTGACGACCGATCCCACTGACGCGCCCCTCTTGCGCTTGCCGATCGATCCCAGCGAAAACAACGGGCTGCGATCTGCATGCCGTTTGATGGTGGACAAAATCACTACTATCCCGAAGGCGAGAATTGGAAAGCGTATTGGTCGCCTGGCCGATGAAGATATGGTCCGGTTGAACCGCGCAGTCCTCGTGTTTCTCGGCATTGCTGCGCCGCCGTCGTAGACTGACTCCAGCGCCTTCATTGGCGAGGACAGTGCTTTTTGACCGATAACACCCAGCCCACCACCCGTTTCAGCAATCGCGTCGACGATTACGTCAAAGCACGTCCCGGCTATCCGGCGGCGCTGATCACCACGCTGGTCGAGGACTGTCGTCTTGAGCAGGCAAGCATGGTCGTCGATGTCGGTTGTGGAACGGGGCTGCTCGCCGCGCGCTTCTGCGAATTCGGCAGCCGCGTAATCGGCGTGGAACCCAATGCCGAAATGCGCGCCGCCGGCGAGCAATACCTCGCGCGCTATTCGAACTTCCAGATGATGAACGGCACGGCGGAATGCATTGGGCTGCCTGCGGGAACTGCGGAATTCATCTCCGCCGGACAGGCCTTCCACTGGTTTGACGTGAACGCCGCCCGCCGCGAATTCCTGCGCGTATTGAAACCGCAGGGCTGGGTCGTGCTGGTGTGGAATGACCGCGTAATGGATGGCTCGAAGTTCGCCGGAGATTACGAGCAGTTGCTCGTCCGCTTCGGCATCGACTACGCCAGCGTCCACCATCGCGGCAAGGCGACTCCGGAAAATTTCCGCCGCTTCTTTGGGGACGATGCTTTTGTGCAGAAGTCGTTCCCCAACGCGCAGCAACTCGATTACGACCAGTTTGTCGCGCGGGTGCTCTCTTCCTCGTACATGCCGCCGCGCGGCCACGCTCAATTCGAGCCGATGATGAACGAAGTCCGCCGCGTCTTTGGCGAAAACGCCACTGGGTCGCGCGTGACGATGGAATACGCGACCAGCGCCACTTACGGCCATCTCAGTCGAATACCGTAGCACCTCGATTCACAACAACATCCACAGGCAACTGTGGTAGCGTTGGAACTCGCCGCTTGCGTCAAATCACTCGAGGTGTCTCATGTCCCAGGAAACGGCAGCGGCGGAGTTCCCCTACTTCGTCAAGATCGAAACCGCGAACGGCCAATCGACCACTGTCCCCATCGCTTTCCTCACCCGCAAGCAAGTCGAGCAGTTCCTGCAAACCGATTTCAAGCGCATCGTGGAGGAAGCGGGCGCGAAGGGCGCGCGTATCCACGTGGAGCGCGCCACGACTGCCGATTACGAGAAGGTCTTGAAGGACTTTGCCGCGTGCCTGCGCGGCGCCTCGTCACGCGCGGCCTGAACAGCGAAAAAAAGACCGGCCGCTGATTAACTTAGATACACGCTGATCAAGAGGGAAATCAGCGTGCATCAGGTTTGATCAGCGGCTGATGTTTTCAAGACGTCCCGCCCGCCGGCAATATTGCGCCGCCCTCCATTCCCATTTTGGAACGCTGCCACAACCAGCCGTGACCGGCTTCACAGCCGCCTCTCGTCGGCTGGAGGAAACTCGGCGGTTACGCGCTCCGCTCCCGGAGTGCGCGAGAGGAGAACACATGTCAACCGCTGTCCTGGACAAGAAAGCCGACCTAGCCGGACCCGGCATCGGCGATTATGCCGAGCTGGAGAAGATCCTTCCTTCCAACTACCGCTCGTTGTTGAGCAAGCGCGATACGCAACGGGCCATCTACGCCGTAAAGGACTACATCGAGGAGCACCTCTGCAAGGAACTGAACCTGATGATGGTGCAGGTCCCGCTCATCGTCGATGTGGAGAGCGGCGTTAACGACATGCTCGACCGCGACGGCTCGCGTACCCCGATCCAGTTCCACATCAACAACGATTACAACAAGCATCCCATCGACGCCCAGGTAGTGCAGGCGGCGACCAAGTGGAAACGCGTCGCGCTGAAGCAGTTCGAGTGCAAGGTCGGCGACGGCATCTGCACCGACATGCGCGCCGTCCGCAAGGACTACTTCCTCGACCACGACCATTCCTGCTACGTGGACCAGTGGGACTGGGAGCGCGTCATCACCGCCGAGCAGCGCAATATCAAGTTCCTGAAGGATGTCGTTGGCCGCATCTGGAAGGTGCTGGTCGGCGCCGAGCGCTTCGCTCAGGATAAGTTTCCCGCGCTGAAGGACAAGCGCTATCCGAACCTGCCGGAACAGTTGAAGTTCCTCCACGCCGAGGAGATCCTCGACATGTATCCCGACCTGCCGCGCAAGCAGCGCGAGACGGAAGTGCTGCAGAAGTATCCCGCGGTGTTCATTGTCGGCATCGGGTGGCCGCTGAAGGACGGATATCCGCACGAGAACCGTGCGGCCGACTACGACGATTGGATCACCGATACATCAAAAGAAACCGGGAAGCCGACGCACGGCCTGAACGGCGACATCCTGGTTTGGAACTCGTTGACCAAGCGCCGCCATGAGCTGACCAGCATGGGAATCCGCGTCAATGCGGACACGCTGGTGAAGCAGCTCGAAATGGCGAAGCTCACCGACAACCTGAAGTTCCCTTATCACCAGGCGATCCTGCAGAACCACATTCCGCTCTCCATCGGCGGCGGCATCGGCCAGTCGCGTACCCTCATGCTGCTGTTGAGGAAGGCGCACCTGGGCGAGGTCAGCGTGACGGTATGGCCGCAGGTGCTGAAAGACATGTGCGCGAAGAAGAACATCTTCGTGCTCGAGTAGGAGCTAGGTTAGGAGTTAGTAGTTGGTAATCGGAGAAGCGTGGTGCAGATTGCACCGCGCTTCTTTCGCCTAACTACTCACTACGAACTCCTAACTCCGTTCTTGTCAGTGCCTGGATCGATGCGGCGTGCTGGGGATAACGCGTGATCAACTCCGCGCGCCCGCCCGCCTGATAATCGGAAGGATCGAAGCCGGGCGACATCGTTGTTCCCAGCAGCGCGAATTCGCCCCCCGCGACCAGCCGCGAGCCCTGCCACACGCCCGCGGGAACCACGAACTGCACATTCTCTCCCGCTTCTATGTTCTGGCCCAGCAGAACGCGCCGGGCGGCGCCGTCTGGGGTGAGCAACAGCATTTCCAGCGTCGCCCAGATAGAAATGGTAGATCTCGTCGGTTGGGAGCTTGTGCAGGGCCGAGAATGAGTTGGGATCGTTGGTCAGCAGGTAGTAGATCGCGGTGCCGAGCGACTTGTCGGACGTGTATCGCAGCGGGAGCGTTCCGGGCCCGGCGGTCAGCGTCGACCGCCACGTCTCGCGGAAGTAGCCGCCCTCCACCGGCAGCGGCGTGAGTCCGAGCAGCGAGATCAGTTCGGAAGCAGTCATAAAAGTAATGAGTAGAGCGTGTTTCAAAAACACCTCCGGAGTGTAATCCAGAGGCAGCCGAGATAGAAAAAGGCCCGATAGCTTTCAAGACAATGATCGTGACGCACCAGCAATCGTCGGAACTGCCCC
>JBOGLI010000063.1:0-4130 GCA_050746165.1 Terriglobales bacterium
CGCCATTCGCGCCGGCCACGCTCCCGATACCCGGGAGCGGCAGGTCGCGCAGGTGCTTGCCGGTCAAGTCATAGATACGCACCGCGCTGTGCGCGTCCTGGAGGTACTGCGCGACGAACTTGTTGTCGATGGCGCTGACTGCCTCGAGCGTGTCCTTGCCCTGCGGGAGGATTTCCTTCCAATTCGCTTTTTCGGGATGGCGCGTGTCGATGGCGATCAACCGGTACATCGGCGCGCTGTTGTCGGTGCGGAACCAGAAGACCGGGCCGTCGTTATCGACGAACTCGTACTGCGCGTCGAAGTCGTCGAGCAGTTTCACGACCGGCGCCTTGGGATCGGTGAGGTCCTTGTAATAAACCCGATTGCGCTGGTCGGTGCCCTGCGAGATGTACACGACGAGGTAATGGCCGTCGTCGGTGACCGCGCCACCAAATCCCCAGTCCTTGTGTTCCGGAGTTTGATATACCAGCAGGTCCTGCGCCTGCGGCGTGCCGAGTTTGTGGAAATAGAGCTTCTGGTAATAGTTCTCGCCCGAAAGCGCCGTTCCTTGTTTCGGCGGATCGTACGCACTGTAGAAGAAGCCGCTGCCGTCCTTCGTCCACGAGGCGCCGGAGAACTTTGACCACACGATGTGATCGGGCAGGTCCTGCCCGGTGGCGACGTCGCGCACCCGCCATTCTTCCCAGTCGGAACCCGCGGTCTGGATCGCGTAGGCCATCAGCTTGCCGGCGTCGGTGATAGCGTGCGGGCCAAGCGCAACCGTGCCGTCCTGCGAGAGCTTGTTCGGATCAAGCAGCACGCGCGGCGTCGCGCCGAATGAGTCGGCGACGTAGAGCACGGCCTGGTTCTGCAGCCCGTCGTTCTTCGAATAGAAGTAGCGGCTGCCGCGCTTCATCGGCGGGCTGTAGCGCTCGAAGTTCCAGACCTGCTCGAGGCGCTTCTTGATTTCGTGGCGCTGCGGGATCGTGTCGAGATAGCCAAACGTGACCTTGTTCTCTTCCTCGATCCATTGCTTGACCTCGGGCGAGTTCAAGTCCTCCATCCAGCGGTACGGATCGGCGACCTTGGTGCCGAAGTAGTCGTCGGCATGCTCCACGGTGCGGGTCTGCGGGTAAACGATCGAGGTGGAGCTTGCCGGACGAGCATTGTCCTGTGCAGTAACCGACACGCTGACTCCTAGGAGAAGAACGGCCGCAAGAAAGCGGCACAGATTGGATTTCATGGCATCACCTGGGTGAAGGGGAATTGTACTCGAAATTGACGGCACGCCCGGAAAGGTAAGTTCAACACGGAGACACGAAGAGAGGAAATAACCGGCCATGCACCCTGGTGCTGACATGCACTCTGGACAGTGACCGGCATTGGTGTTATTGCTTCCTCGACTAATCGCCTGACATTCGTTCTTATCGCTGCTTTGCAGAAGGGAGCACACCATGTGGCGTGCACATCGACTGATAACTTGCATCATCCTCCTGGCTTCCTGCGCGGTGGCACAATCACCGCTTGATCAGATACTGCGGAATGGCAAGACTCCTTCGAACCCCACCGGCAATTTGAGCACTGACAAGATCACCGCCGGGCTGAAAGAGGCGCTGAAGGTCGGCACCACCAAGGCCGTTGCGGAAACTGGAAAGCCCGACGGGTTTCTTAAAAACGCAGCCATTAAGATCGTCCTGCCGGACAAGTGGCGCACCGCGTCGCAGGGGCTGCGCCTGATGGGCATGGGCGCGCAGTTGGACGACTTGGAAGTCGGCATGAATCGGGCGGCTGAGCAAGCAACGCCCCAGGCCAAGCAGATCTTCCTGAATGCACTCATGGCGATGAGCTTCCAGGATGCCCGGGGGATTCTCTCTGGAAACGACACGGCTGCCACCGACTACTTCCGCAACAAGACCTCAGACGACCTGACGAATGCGTTCAGGCCAATCGTGCACACGGCGATGCTGAAGGTTGGGTTGGTACAGCAGTTTTCGCGGCTGACTCAGAACTCCATGGCCGGGCCTCTGATGCAAAGGTTCGACCTCGATGGCTATGTGCTCGGCAAGACGCTCGACGGGCTGTTCTACATGTTGGCCCAGCAGGAAAAACAGATTCGGAAGAATCCCGCTGCGCAAACTACAACGTTGCTGAAACAGGTGTTCGGCCGCCACTGACTCTTGGCCCTGTCGCGGGCGCGGTCCTGATCTATTCAGGCGATTCGGCGAAAGGGCTGATTTTGGCGTCCGAATTCCGAGTTACGAATTTCGACTTACGGCTTCAAATCGCCGTTCCGTCTCGCGATGTAAAATGAAGGGTTGTCATTTCGCCGCGAG
Organism: Terriglobales bacterium; assembly: GCA_050746165.1. Lineage (GTDB taxonomy): Bacteria > Acidobacteriota > Terriglobia > Terriglobales > Acidobacteriaceae > DAISJI01. Next base: position 2,313 of record JBOGLI010000063.1, read on the forward strand.
GATGGCCCTGTGACCGACACTCTGAAAGACCGGCGCATCGAGAAGCGCCCGGACCGCGTCCGCCTGCAGGGACGCATCCTCTTCCTCACCGAAGATCCCGAGTTGATCAAGAAGCAGCTCGACGGCTGGGACATGCCTTGGGACACGGCGCATCCGGAGAAAAATCCCAAGCTGCGCGACGACATCTCCACCGACGAGATCACGCCCGCGCACTACTGCTTCTATTTCGACGAGACGCTGGGCGAGATCCCCTACCTCGGGCTGAAATGCGGCAACGTCACGCCGATCGGGCGCGGTGCGGTGAAGAAGGGCGGATTCGTCGCGGCGGTCAGCGGCAAGCGGCGCGGCAAAGGGTCATCGCGCGAGCAATCGCCCTACGCCGAAATGTGCGCCGGCATTCAGGTGGTGATCGCGGAAAACATCGAGCGTATTTACAAACAGAACTGCCAGAACCTGGGCGTGCTGACCTCGACCGATTTCTCGCTGATCGACTGCATCCGCCGCGGAGATGAGATTCCACTCTCCACGTTTACCCAGGGTGAGGACGAAATCACGCGCCAGGTGATCGAGTACGGCGGACTGTTTAATTTCAACGTCGCGCGCATCCAGGGCAAGGTCTCGCTCCCGGCAATCACCACAGCAAAGCGCCCGATGACCATTGCGGAGAAGATTTTCGCGAAGCATATGGTGAACGGAGGCACGAGGCCCGAGGCACACGGCACGAGCCAAGAGGGACCAGGGGCAAGGGACAGGGGACAAGGGGCCGCGGCAATCGAAAATCAAAAATCAAAAATCGAAAATGATTCTGGCCCTAAGCCCAACGCCCAAAGCCCAACGACTTTTGTCCGCCCCGGCGATTCCGGTTTTGTCCGCACCGACCTCCGCTTCTCGCACGAGTACGTCACGCCCATGGCGGCGATCTTCTACGAGCAGATGGTGGGCAAGGACGTCCCCGTCAACGATCGTGACACGATCAAGTTCTTCCGCGACCACCTGACGTTTCTGGATGAAGTTATCTCGGAGGAAAAGCGCAAGATCGGCCTGCTCGACCTGGCGACGCAGCTCAAGTTCAAACAGCAGGATTTCGCCAAGAACCAGGGCATTCAACTGCACGGCGAGCTGAAGGACCGGAAGGGGAGCGAGGGCATCTGCCACTCGGTGATGCTGGAGACCTACGCGCTGCCCGGCCAGGTGAACGTCGGCAGCGACTCGCATACCCCGCACGTGGGCGCGATCGGCTGCGTGGCCTTCGGCATCGGCACTACCGACGTGTTCAATTCGTGGATCACCCACGACGTGCGCGTGAAAATTCCCGAGAGCGTGCGCGTGGTCATTCGCGGCCGCCGCAAGCCGAACGTCGCGGCTAAGGATTTCATTCTTGCTGTGCTGGCGCTTGAATACGTGCGCAGCGGGCAGGCGCTGGCGAAAGTCATTGAGTACGCCGGCGAGGCGGTCGAGGACCTCACCATCGATGAGCGCGCGACGCTGACCAACATGGCGGCGGAAATTGGCGGATTCACCGGCATCGTCGCACCAGACGCGAAAGCCGTTGATTTTCTCGTCGAGCGCCGCGGGATGAACCGTGCCGAAGCAGAGAAGTTGTGCGAGGGTCTCTACTCCGATCCCGATGCGCAGTACGCGAAGGTCATTGAGCTGGACGCGGAAGAAATTTATCCAATGGTGGCCACGCCCGGCGATCCCGGAAACGGCAAGTTTGTCCGCGACCTGAATACGCCTGTGCCGGTCGAGATCGCCTACGGCGGCACCTGCACGGCCGGCAAGAATGACGACATGGATATGTACGCTGCCGTACTCGCC
>JBOGLI010000064.1:0-3772 GCA_050746165.1 Terriglobales bacterium
CGCCTATCTCGTCCTCGCCCGCATCGAGTTCCAGGCCAACCAGCTTGACGCCGCAGCCTCCGACGTGGGCAATGCGCTCAAGCTGGACCCTCGCAACTCAGCCGCGCTCGGCATGAAACAGGCGCTCGGGGCGCGCGGAAAGAGCCTGCCGTGAGACGCGCCATCTCCATTGCCGCTTTCGTGCTGCTTCTGATCGCACTGCTTCCTGCCAAACTGTCTGCCGCCCCACCTGACAACGGCATCGTCATCAAGCTCACGATCCACGACACCATCCAGCCCATCACGGCTGGCTATCTCGAACGCGGGCTACAGGAGGCCGCCCGCCGCCACGCCCGCGCCGTCATCCTCTCGCTCGGCACGCCCGGCGGTCTGCTTGACTCCACCCGCACCATGGTCGAGGACATTGAGAACTCGCCCGTTCCCGTCATCATCTACATCTCGCCCCCCGGCAGCCGCGCCGGATCCGCCGGATTCTTCATCCTCGAGTCCGCCGACGTCGCCGCCATGGCGCCCGGCACCAACACCGGCGCGGCGCATCCAGTTGGTCCCAGCGGTGGCGATATTCCCGGCCACATGGGCGAGAAAGTCGAGAACGACGCCGCGGCTCTCATGCGCTCCGTGGCTTCCAAGCGCGGACGCAACGTGGAGACCGCCGAGAGCGCCGTGCGCCAGTCCAAATCGTTTACCGACGACGAGGCGCTCAAAGACCACCTGATCGAAATCGTCGCGAAGAACCAGGACGATCTGCTCCACCAGCTCGACGGTCGCACCATCACCCGCTTTCACGGCGAGAAGGTCACGCTTCACACCGCCAACCAGCGCGTCGTCGATTTCCAGGAGACCTTGAAGCAGAAGATCCTCTCCTTCCTGATGGACCCGAACATGTCGTTCGTCCTGCTCGTGATCGGCGCGCTCGGACTCTATTTCGAGTTCAACCATCCCGGCGCGATCCTCCCGGGCGTGATCGGGTTCTTTTTCATCGTGCTCGCCATCTTCGCGCTCAATATCATGCCGGTGCGCTACACCGCGCTGGCGATGATCCTCGTCGCCTTCGTCTTTTTTGCCCTAGAGGCGAAGTTCGCCAGCCACGGCGTCCTCACCATCGCCGGCATCATCTCCATGACCCTCGGTGGCCTGCTGCTGGTGGACGGTCCCATTCCGCAGATGCGCGTTCACCTGTTGACCGCACTCGCCGTCAGCATTCCGTTTGGCCTGATCACCACCTTCCTGATGAGCATCGCCCTGCGCGCCCGCCGCAACAAACTCGCGAGCGGGCCGCAAGCCCTGATCGGCGAAATCGCTGTCGTACGCACGCCGCTCGCGCCCGAAGGCAAGGTCTTCGTCCACGGCGAACTCTGGAACGCCATCGCCGCCGTCCCGATGGACGTCGGCGAAGAGGTGCAGGTCGCGGGAGTGACTGACCTGACCCTGCGAGTCACGCCAGTCAACATCGGGTCATCGGGCCATCGGGTCATCGGATCAACCGCCAAACCGTAACTCGATCATCAGATCACCAGCTCATCAGATCACCAGATCGCGTGTGTTGCCTCTTGGGTTTCGCTACGGCGAATCGCTGATACGGCGTTCCGGCGAATGTTGGTACAATCCGCGCAACAACCTGCGTTCATTCCTAAGCAGGGGAAGGGTGCGCAATATGGACCCGTTCTTCTGGATCCCGATCGCTATCGTCATCATTTACATCCTGAATTCGGTCAAAATCCTCCCCGAATACGAGCGCGGCGTCATCTTCCGGCTGGGCCGCGTGCTGCCGCAGCCGAAAGGGCCGGGCGTGATCCTGGTCTTCGCGCCCATCGATCGCATCATCCGCGTCAGCTTGCAGCAGGAGGCGCTCGAAGTCCCGCCGCAGGACATCATCACCCGCGATAACGTCACCTTGAAGGTGAACGCGGTCATCTTCCTGCGCGTCGTCGATCCAAGCAAGGCGGTGATCGAGGTCAAGAACTATCTCTACCAGACCTCGCAGTTCGCGCAGACCACGCTGCGTTCCGTGCTCGGCGAGGTCGAACTCGACGAGTTGCTCTCGCATCGCGACAAGCTCAACCTCCGCATCCAGAGCATCCTCGACCAGCACACTGCGCCCTGGGGCGTGAAGGTGGCCAACGTCGAAGTCAAGCAGGTGGACTTGCCTGAATCGATGCTGCGCGCCATGGCCAAGCAGGCGGAGGCGGAGCGCGAGAAGCGGTCGAAGATCATTCACGCCGAAGGCGAGTTCGCCGCGGCGCAGCGCCTGGTGGACGCGGCGCACCTGCTCGCCACCGAACCGGTCACGATCCAGTTGCGCTACCTGCAGACGCTCACCGAAATCGGCGTCGAGAAAAACACGACCATCGTCTTCCCGCTGCCCATGGACTTCCTCCAGGGCATGCAAAGATTTTTCGAGACACGCACCAAGGTTTAAGGGTTCGGCCGGAGGCGAAGTATGCAGGACCAGGACACGGAAGTAACACTTGGAACAGGGCGTCTGTTGGCGCTGTTCTTCGGGCTGGTGGTGATTTGCGCGCTGTTTTTCAGCGCCGGCTTTTCGCTGGGACGAAAATCGGCAGCGCCGGTGACGGCCACCACGACCTCCGCGCCCGTGCCCGCGCCGGTCGCGACCGAAGCTACCGCGAAGCCCGGGCCTTCCAAGTCCCAGGCCGCGCCTTCTACCTCCGACGAGATGACGTTCTACAAGTCCGTGGACCAGAACGATCCCAAGCCGCAACTGGAGCAGCCCGCGCCCAGCGCGCCCGCGTCGGTGGCCGACAATGCTTCCGCCAAGCCGGTGGAGATCGCCAAGCCCGCGCCCCTCGGCAGCGGCTACATGGTGCAGATCGCCGCGGTCAGCAAGCAGGAAGATGCCGACGCGCTCGTCAACGCGCTGCGCAAGAAGCAGTATCCGGTCTTCGCCTCCACCGTTCCGACCGACAAGCTCTACCACGTCCAGGTCGGCCCCTTCGGCGACATCAAGGACGCCGACGCCATGAAGTCGCGCCTCACCTCCGACGGCTATAACCCGATCGTGAAGAAGTAGCGAGCGAGGCGTGAGTCGTGAGGCTTGAGGCGTGAGGAGTTTACGAAAGGGTAAATTCCGCAGGTCAGACCCCCTCCCCCTCACTCTGAGCCGGATCAACCACTTAGCTTCTGGTTCCCTGAGGTAACTTGGGCGGCTTGGGTAAGCAGCAAGTTATTGCCCGCCCAGTACATACCCCATTTATTTCACCGACCCATTAAAGTCAGCAACTTGCGCGGGCTGTCCCAAGGGATCCCAAGAGTTTGGCTGGGTAATCCCAAGGGCGACGGCGGTAGTGCGCGCAAGTGGCTGCCACAGAGCCGGTTAGCTGAGCGGCGTCGAGTTGAGAAAGAGCTGGGAGGGAGTAGAGACACAAATCCTTTGCACCTGAGTGCAGGTTTCAGCTTAGAGCTACTGGAGTGCGCTGTCGGTGATGGGGGTCACGGATCACGGTGACAACCCATTTTTGATTTTCGATTTTTCATTTTTCAATTGCGAGATGGTGAGCACCATTAAGAAACTACCCCGGGTAAGCCAACACCGGGCTTACCCGGGGCACCCTCAAGTATTCGGAACGGATAAGATGATCGTGCTTACCCGGGCCACCCACCCACCAACCGCTGGGAGCAACTCGACCGGGCCACCCTCTATAACCGTGTCGGCGTTGTCAAGAGACACGTGGACCAGCGAAGGTTTTGCTTTTCCCTTCGTTGAGGTTTTTGTTTTTTCTTTTCTCGCTCATCGACCAAGGCCCGCTGTTCA
>JBOGLI010000065.1:0-2779 GCA_050746165.1 Terriglobales bacterium
ATTTCGGCTTGTGCAGCTCGCAACTGGTGACCACGCCGTGATGCACCACGTACATCGTTCCGTGCTTCTCCACTTCTGCACCGGAGAAGAAAAACGGGTTCGACGAGGTCAGCACCACGTGGCTGCCGCGGAAGTGCGCGCCGGTCGTGCCCTTCACATCGTAGAAGCGGCCTTCCTGCGTCTTGATGTTCACCGTGCCGTGCGACGCCTCGATGTGCTCGTCGAACGGTCCGCCTTCGAAGGACAGATGTCCGGTGGCGGTGATCTGTCCGCTGGCGCTGTCGTAGGAGATCTGGTCTGCGCGTACCACGTAGTGGCCGTACGTGATGGTCACTCCGCCGCGCAGGTTATAGACATCGCCGATTTTTTCCTGCGATCCCCCGGGCGCGGTTTCGATCGTGACTTCTTCGCCCTGCTCGCCCGCTGCAGCAACGTGCGGCTTTTCTTGTGATTTTCCTGACGACTGAAGACCGACGACTGAAGACTGAATCTGGCTGGTTACTAGCGGGGTCCACAACGCGACATGACACAACAGCAACAGCGTGCTAAACATTCGTATGCGGCATGTCATCGGTGTGCGGGGCTGACTTCAGCAATGTACAGTACCCCGCTGCCGCTGCAAAGTCGCGGCTCTGACAACTCCATTGCGCCATGGCTTGTCCCCTGTGCGGCGAGCATTGCACCTGTTCCTTTGCGGGCAGCACACGTGTCTCCGCGCCCCATTCCCTCACCTACGAATACGAAGAGGACTCTGACCGTAGCACTGGCGTCTCGCCCGTCACCGAAGAATTGCAGTCGCCATCTCGACTGCATCAAGAGGTTTTGTCATCCCGAGCGGAGGCGGGCCGGGGTTGCCCGCCGGAGTCGAGGGACCCTGTGTTTGATACGTCACGCCCTGCCGCTCCACCCGAAGACATCGTGATCGAATCCGCAGCGCCGGTTCCCGACGACGACACGCGTTGGAAGGACGAGGTCGCCAGCCGCTTGCAGAACTATCGCGCCCGCCGCGGCACCCGGCGCCCGCGTTATAACGGCACCCTCTCGCTCGACTTCGATCGCGCCACCAATCGCATGCTGAATTCGGCGCTCGCCGAAGAGGCTGCCGCCGATGCAGCAAACGAATTCTTTGGCGCCTCCATCGCTGAAGCTGACGTCGAGGCGGCGGATCCTTCGCATGAATCCTCCGCAGAGGATTTTGCCGATTTCAGGCAGCCGGTAGCCGACAGCCGAAAGCCGAAAGCCGAGAGCCAGCCTTCCAAGATTATCGAGTTCCCTCGCCTGCCCACACTGTTCGATTCCGTGCCGGTCAGCGACCTCGCCGATCCCGTCCTCGATAAGCCGCGCATCCTTTATGTGCCCGAGGAAGTCCCCACCTCCGACGCGCCGCTCGCCGATATCCAGCTCGTGGCGGACGACAGGCCTGCTGCCGCCGATCTCGATCTTCCCCTATGCGTCGCGCCCATCAGCCAGCGCTTCATCGCCGGACTGACGGACGTGGTCATTGTCCTGATCGGCGCATTCGTGTTCCTTGCAATTATCTTGCGCGACATTCCTCCGCCCGACTCTCGTCTCGGTTACGCCGCCGTTGCAGCGCTTCCGGCCGTACTCTGGGCGATCTACCAGTACCTGTTCCTGGTGTACTCGGCTGCCACTCCGGGGATGCGCATGGCGCACCTGGAGCTCGCGTCCTTTGATGCTGAGTGGATCCACGCACGCACGCGACGCGCCCGTGCCATCGCCTGCATCCTCTCCGCTTTTCCGCTCGGCATGGGCATCATCTGGGCGCTGCTCGACGACGATACTCTCTGCTGGCACGACCGCATCTCCCGCACCTATCTTGTCCCCGCCGATTCCGAGGAGGAAGAACTCAGATTCACAAATGAGGTGCGTGGCGGGTAATTCTGACCTGGCTCCCAGTCCAGTTTTCATTGCTTAATCCTTTGGCGAGCACCAAGCCTTCTGGTTGATTCCGCACCACGCCCCTATTCTTTCTCCTAAATTCCCGGCTCTTAACCCACCCACGTTCTGGTACTCGAGTTGCTCACTCATCTGTGTGCATGGGATCCGAACTGTGCGCGACCGTACCAACTTTGGGCCCCTGGGTTCCTATGAAGAAGATTCTTTTCGCTCTGCTTCTGACCGCCGCCATCGTTTCGATTTCCGTTTTCAGCACCTTCGCCGTTCGCCGCGACCAGATCGGCGCGCGCCGCGCCGGCGTGGACCATGCCTGGATGCGCGTGAACGAGGCCATCCTCCTGCGTAACGACCTGGTCCCGTCCGTGCTCTCCGCCATCCGCGCCACCGCCACCCGTGACCGCTCGACCGCTGCCGAGGTCAAGCAGGCCAGCTCCGACCTGCAGGCCGCGGCCACGCCGCAGGCCACGATTGAAGCGTCGCAGCGCCTTGACACCGCCATGGGTACGCTGATCGCCGACGCGCAGAACGATCCAGACCTGCTCGCCAACCGGCGCTTCTTCGTCCTTCAGGACAAGTGGGCCGCGGCGACCAACCGCATTGCCACCGAACGCTCGAATTTCGACCAGACCGTCCGTGACTACAACGATTTCATCGCCGACTTTCCCAACCGGGTCTTCGCAAGCTGGGCCTCGTATTCGGCGGCTACCGACTACTTCTCCAATCAGCCCGCCCCGGCCACGGCAGCGCTCATCGGGAATTGACTGCGGGTGCAAAGTGCTTAGTGCTGAGTCCTGAGAAAACGTCTTGAACTTCAGATCGACCGTTAACATCATCTCTGAGCCATGAGCCATGAGCCATGAGC
>JBOGLI010000066.1:0-4088 GCA_050746165.1 Terriglobales bacterium
CGCATCGTCCCGGTCGCGCGCACCCTTTCGGCCGCGCGCCACATCGGCTGCATGGGCCGCGATCTTGTACGCGATGACGCCCTGCCGCACGTCCTCTGCGTTGGGAAGCCCGAGGTGCTCCTTGGGCGTCACGTAGCAGAGCATCGACGCGCCGTACCAGCCGATCATGGCCGCGCCGATCGCTGACGTGATGTGGTCGTAGCCGGGCGCGATGTCGGTGACCAGCGGGCCAAGCGTGTAGAAGGGCGCGCCGTAGCACCACTCGACCTCGAGATCGACCTGCTCCTTGATCTTGTCCAGCGGGATGTGGCCAGGTCCTTCGATCATCGTCTGGACATCATGTTCCCATGCTTTCTTGGTCAGCTCGCCCAAGGTGCGGAGTTCCGCGAATTGGGCTTCGTCGCTGGCGTCGGCGACGCAGCCGGGGCGTAGGCCGTCACCCAGAGAAAAGCTCACGTCGTATTTTTTGAAGATCTTGCAGATGTCGTCGAAGCGCTCGTAGAGAAAGTTCTGCTTATGGTGGTGGGCCATCCACTGGGCGAGGATGGCGCCGCCGCGGCTGACGATGCCGGTGATGCGATTGGAGACCAGCGGCAGGTACTGGATCAGCACGCCGGCGTGGATGGTAATGTAATCGACGCCCTGCTGCGCCTGCTCCTCGATGACTTCGAGCATCAAGTCGGCCGAGAGGTCTTCGAGGCGCTTAACGCGGGCGATAGCTTCGTAAATCGGAACAGTGCCGATGGGCACGGGCGAGTGACGCAGGATCGATTCGCGGATCTCGTGGATGCCGCCACCGGTGGAGAGGTCCATGACGGTGTCGGCGCCGTAGTGCACCGAGGTGTGGAGCTTTTTCAATTCCTCGTCCACGTCGGAGGTGACGGAGGAGTTGCCGATGTTGGCGTTAATTTTGCACTTGGAGGCCACGCCGATGGCCATCGGCTCGAGCTCCGGATGGTTGATGTTGGCGGGGATGATCATGCGTCCGGCGGCAACCTCGTCGCGCACCAGCTCCGGCGTGATCAGCTCGCGCTCGGCGACGAAGCGCATTTCTTCGGTGATCAGGCCCTGGCGGGCGTAGTGCATCTGGGAGAAATTCTGGTCGCCGGACTTCGACGCCGCGTCACGACGTTGTGTGATCCACTCGGCGCGGGGCTTGAGGATCCATTCGGTGTTCTGGTGGCCGTTATCGCTGGTCTTTACTTCACTCATGGGAATCAGGGCTCCAAGTTCAATCGGCCATTATACCGCTCCCGAAACGGGAAAGAGAAAGCGTCGGCAGCGGCGGAAATGTGTCCCACCGGGCATAACGCCGGTGATAGTTTGTGGATGTGTTTGCCTTAAGCGTCGAACGAAAGAAGAAGCTGTACGAATTGCTGAGTACGTTCCTGCTTGATACGTCCGTGCTCATTTTCGTCTTTGTCCCACTGGATGCGCTGATGCAGTTCGGCCGGTCGGCGGTCCGACCGACTGTATTTGCCGGGACGCTCGCATCTGCAGCATTCTTCTTTGTGATCGCATTTATAATGTCAGTAGCAGGAGACGAACTATGAACTGGGATTCGGCAGTGACACCTTGGCAGGCACTCGGTTTCCTGTATGCCTTCGGCGCAGTCATGCTGGTGATCGCGGTTTCCGGGCTTCGGGCTGCGAAACGCAACAAGCCCCACGATTCCGCCTCCCACTCCGATTAACGAATCCTGCCGGTTGTGACCTGCATCACTGACTGGTTGTGACCTCCTGATTGATTCTCTCTCCTGGGGCGGGTAAAGTTCTATCGGGGTGGAAACCGGCTGTATGTCCGAGAAGAGTAAATACCTCCGTTTCGGCGTCGCGATGGCGATCATCGTCGTTTCGCTGGGCTACCTGGCGTGGACCGGTGTGCGCGACACGCATGAGTACTACGTCACCATCAAAGAGCTGAACGTGATGGATGCCAGCCGCTACAGCAAGCGATTGCGTGTGGCCGGGAACGTCGTCCCCGGATCGATCAAGCGGCACGGGACGGAAGTGGATTTCTCGCTGAAGGAGAACGCGCTGGTTCTGCCGGTGGTCTATAGCGGGAGCGAGGCCCTGCCGGACACCTTCAAGGACGACGCGCAGGCGCTGGCCTTCGGCAGCTACGGCCGCGATGGCGTTTTCCGCGCCCACCAGGTGCAGGCCAAGTGCGCGTCGAAGTACGCGCCGGCGCCGAACCAGCCGGCCACGCAGACTTCGCAGGCGAGCGCACCGTCCGGCGCGATGGCCCAGTGAGTGCCGGCGCCAATCCGAATCAAGTTGACGGCCCCTCCATTCTGTCGCTCCACGATGTAACCAAGTTATTCGGCCGCTTTGCCGCCTTGCGCGCCGTCTCGGCGGAGTTTGCCGCCGGTAAGCTCTATGTTGTCCTGGGAGATAACGGGGCAGGGAAGTCCACGCTACTGCGGGTGATTGCCGGTTTGGCGAGGCCGACGCGCGGGGAGGCCGCCGTGCTTGGCTCCAGTAGAATTCGCGAGGTCACCGCGCGCATCGGCTACATGGCGCACGCTCCGCTGCTCTACGACGAGATGGATGCGATGGAGAACCTGCGCTACGCGGCGCGGCTTTACGGAATCGCCGGCGACGCCCGCTGCGAAGAGGTGATTCGCGCCGTGGGTCTCGATCCGGCGCTGGCACGCCGGGCAGGCCAGTACTCGCAGGGAATGCGGCAACGGCTGTCGCTGGCGCGGGCCATCCTGAACGATCCCGAACTTTTGCTACTGGATGAACCGTTTTCGAACGTCGATATCGTCTCCGCACGGGAGATGGTCCGACTGTTGGGCGCGATGCGCGACGCGGGCAAGACAATCTTCGTGGTGACGCACCAACCGGCGCTGCTGGACGGGGTAGCCGATGAATCGGTGATCATGAGCGCGGGACAGATCGTCGCGCGAGAACCGGGCGTCAGCCGCGCTTACGGTAGTGCGGCGGAGGTGCGGTGATGGGGGCTGAGACGCCGGTCATTCCACCCTCCGCCAAAACCGGCCGGAAGGGTGGGGCAGCCACGTCAATCATCCCACCCTCGGCCAACAGCGGGCCGAAGGGTGGGCCACCCAAGTTTCACGCGATTCTTCGAGAGACCCTGGCGAAGGACTTGCGGCTGGAGTGGCGCTCCAAGGACGCGATCAACTCGATGCTATTTTTCGCGCTGCTGGTGGTGGTGATCTTCAGTTTCTCGTTCGACCTGACGGCGGAGGAATCGCGGCGGATTTCTGGCGGGCTGATGTGGGTGGCGCTGCTGTTCGCGGCGGTGGTCGCGCTGAACCAGACGTGGGCGCGCGAGCTGCGCAACCAGGTGCTGGACGCGTACCGGATGTCGCCGGCGCCGGCGGAAGCGTTGTTCCTGGCGAAAGCGATCGGGAATTTTATTTTTGTCATGCTGCTGCAGGCATTGATGGCGCCACTGTTCATCGTTTTTTATAACCTGCGGAGTATCGGGCCGGTCTATCAACTGGTGCTGGCGTTCGCGCTGGGGACGTGGGCGCTAGTGTCGAACGGAACGTTTTTCGCGGCCATGTCGATCCGGACGCGGAGCCGCGAAGTGATGCTGCCGCTGCTGCTGTTCCCGATCTCAATCCCGGCGCTGCTGGCGATGGTGGCGGCGACGACGGCGGTGTTGACCGGCGAGGGCGACGCGCACCTGTCGCTGGTATTCCTCTCGGTATACGATGTGGTGTTCACGATCGTCGGATTTTTCCTATTCGAAACGGTGTTGCAGGCCGAATGAAATTCAAAATATTTGCGCTGATCACGCTGGGGCTGCTGACCTACGGCCTTTACCAGGCGCTGGAAGTCGCGCCGATGGAAGCGACGATGGGCAACGTCCAGCGGATTTTCTACTACCACGTGCCCTCGGCGTGGACGGCGTTCCTGCTCTTCTTTCTCAATTTTGCGGCCTCGATTTATTACCTGGCGAAGCGCTCGGCAGCGGCGGACGCGCTCGCCGTCAGCAGCGCCGAAGTGGGGCTGGTGTTTACGACCATCGTGCTGCTGACCGGTCCGATTTGGGCGCGGCCGGTGTGGGGAATCTGGTGGACGTGAGACGCGCGGCTGACGAGCACTCTGGTGTTG
>JBOGLI010000067.1:0-2662 GCA_050746165.1 Terriglobales bacterium
TCCTCGCCCGGTCCGGGTCCATCCAATACACTTGTCCGTATAGAAATCATGCATACCCTGGAAGCGGTCCGCATCGCCCTGCATTCGTTGTGGGGCAACAAGCTGCGCTCCACGCTGACGCTGCTCGGCGTCGTCATCGGCGTGGCGGCGGTGATTGCGGTCGTGACCTTCGTCAACGGCATTAACGGGTACGTTGCCACGCGCATCTTCAACCTCGGCGCGGACGTCTTCATCGCTTTCAAGGTCTCGCCGGTCATCACTAATATCGACCAGTTCATCGAGGGGCAGCGCCGTAAAGACTTCACGCTGGATGACTACCAGGCCGTACTGCAAGGTTGCGTGCACTGTCAGTATGTGGGAGCCAGCGTTATCCAGACGGGGAAGGTGAAGTACAACGACCAGTCGATCTCCGACACGATGATCCGCGGCGTCACGCCGAGCATGGGGCCGATCTTCGACACCGAAATTGTCGAAGGGCGCATGATCAACGAAATCGATCTGCAAAACGCGTCGAAGGTCGTCGTCATCGGTAACGACCTTCTCGATAACCTGATGCCCGGGGTCGATCCGATCGGGCGCGAGATTCGCGTCGCGGGTGAGGTTTATACCGTCGTCGGCCTGGGCAAGAAGGAAGGCAAGACGCTTGGCCAGAGCCGCGACAACTACGTGTACATGCCGATCACCAGTTGGCAGCGGCAGTTCGGCACGCACGACAGCATACGGATTTCCGCCAAGAGCAACGGCATCGGGCCGGGGTTCGATGCGGCACAGGACGAGACGCGCGCCATTCTGCGCTCGCGCCGCCACGATCTGCCCGGCCAGCCCGACAGCTTTGACCTGGAGACGAACGCCAGCTTTCTCGGCATCTGGTCGAACATCAGCGGCAGCTTCTTCATCGCCATGATCGCGATTGCGGCGATTTCGCTGATCGTCGGCGGAATCGTCATTATGAACATCATGCTGGTGTCGGTGACGGAACGAACGCGCGAGATCGGCATCCGCAAGGCGCTGGGCGCGCGCCGCAGCGACGTCATGCGGCAGTTCCTGATCGAATCGAGCACGATGGCGATTGCCGGCGGCGTCGGCGGGATCGTGCTCGGCATCGTGGTTGCGAAGCTGGTCACGGCCGCGTTCGGCATGCCGTCGGTGATCAAACTGTGGGCAATCGGCGCGGGATTGCTCGTCTCCGCGGCCGTGGGGATCTTTTTTGGAGTGTACCCGGCCAAGCTCGCGGCGGAACTGGAGCCGATCGCGGCGCTGAGGTACGAGCAATGAGCGTGCGCCGGCGCGACTACGCTGAGATCGTGGGCATGGCCATGCAGACGCTCGCCAAAAACAAGCTACGTTCCGGGCTGACGGTGCTGGGAGTCGTGATCGGCGTGGCGGTGGTGATCGCGATTTCGTCGGTCGTCAATGGCCTCAATTCCAATGTGACGGGCGCGATCCAGTCGATGGGTTCCGACATCATCATCGCCTATCACATGCCGCTGCTTCAGTTCGGCCGCATGCCCGAGGAGGTGCGCAAGCGAAAGGAGCTCACGTACGACGATGCGCTGGCCATGCGCAACCTGCCGCACGTGAAGTACGTCACCGCCGGCGTGCGGTATTTCCTGCCGCAGTTCGGCGTCGGAACTTATGTCGTGAAGTACAACGGCAAGAAGGCGAAGAACGTAATCCTGGAAGGCGATATGTCGGCGGCGCGCGATGTTTACGACCTCCCCATCGCCGAGGGGCGCTGGTTCGACGATGTGGACGACCAGCACCGCTCGCCGGTGATCGTGCTCGGAGCCGACACGGCGGAAGACTTGTTCGGCGCTGCCGACCCGGTGAACAAGGAGATCAATATCGAAGGCCAGTTGTTCCGGGTGATCGGCGTCATGGGGCACGTGAAAAGCGCGTTTGCCGGCGGCAAGAACCCGGAAGACAACATCGTGCGGTTTCCGCTGGGGACGTTCCGCAAGCTGCACCCGGAGATCAAGGACCACTTGATCAGCGTGCGCGCAACCAGCCACCAGGCCATGCCGCTGGCGATGGACGAAATGCGGCAGTTGCTGCGGCGCAGGCGCCGTGTGGCGCCTAACGCTCCCGATAATTTCGAACTCATGACGCAGGACTCGCTGTCGGACATCTGGAACCAGGTGACGGGCGCGGTGTTCGTTTTCATGTTCGCCGTGTCGAGCGTTGGGCTGATTGTGGGCGGGGTGGGGGTGATGAATATCATGCTGGTATCGGTGACGGAACGCACGCGCGAGATCGGTATCCGCAAGGCAGTCGGCGCCCGCAAGCGCGACATCCTGCTGCAATTCACACTCGAAGCGATTACCCTGACTGCGATTGGCGGGGCGCTCGGCGTAGCACTGGGCGGTTTCTTGACCTGGCTCGTGCGCATGATCTGGGCATCCATGCCGGCGGCAATGTCATTGTTCTGGACCGGCACCGGTTTCGGCCTCGCCTGCGCTACCGGGCTGCTGTTCGGAATTTACCCGGCGTGGAAGGCGTCGAACCTCGATCCGATCGAGGCGCTGAGGTACGAATAGAGGCACGAGGCACAAGGCACAAGGCACAGAGAGCGGTTGGTAAACTTGGTTTGCCATGGGCCATGCGCCATCGGCCCTGAGCCATTCATGAGTTCTTTTCGCGAAATCCTGTCGGGAGTGGCGGG
>JBOGLI010000068.1:0-4078 GCA_050746165.1 Terriglobales bacterium
GAACGATTTATGCGGCCTTGAACTCTTTTACTGGACGCCGCCAGCCAAAGTCGGTCATGGCCGTTTCGGCGGTGATGTTGATGCCGAGGATGCGGAACCACTTGGCTTCGGAGGTTTCGTCGATGCCGAGGATATTCGGCAGGGCGGTGGCGCCAGCGGCCAGTCCCATATCGATTTTGCCGTGCGTGGGAAAGTCGATGATATCGGCGACCCCGCCGGGGAAGTCCGTCAGTAGGACCGTGGTCAACTGCGCGCCCGCGCAGGCGACCGCGCCCAGGGCGGCAGTCCGGTTGCTGCCCCACGCGCGCGCGGCAACCATGGCCCACAAACCTATGGTCGCGTAATCGATGATGGCGTGTACTTTGGGTGAAATTACTTTCGGCAACTTGTCGCCAAACGCGACCAGACCTTTTTGAGCGAGCATGTGGCAAGATCCTCCGTTGCGAAAGATGCCTCGCGGCGGTCGGGGAGTTGGCGGAAGAATTTGTGGAAAACCAGAGTGCTCCTGTGTCAGCTCTGAGCAATCGCGTTGGTACGCGCGACGGCACGCGCGAGTGTCTGATCGAGCGCGGCTTTCGCCGTTGCATACTCCGCTTCGGAAATTTTTCCCTGCTGCCGCTCCAGTTCTAACTGGAACAGCTCTTCCTTGAGCGCCTGCAGCAGAAGCGTGGGTTGCTGCGACGGCGCAGGTGTGGCGGAAGGTTGAGCAGCCTGGCTCGGCACGGGAGAACGCCGGTTGGCGACAGTCCAGAAGCCTCCCAATGCGAGCGCGCCCAAACAGATCGCGATCAGCGGAATGCGGTATTTCTCCAGCGGGTCGGGGGTGCCTTCCGGAGTTCCCAATCCGCCGCCGGGACGTGCGCCGCCCGCGCCCATCGCACCGGGCGCCGAGGCTTCTTGCTGGCCTCCGCCCTGTGCATCGGTCTCCGGCAAGACGCCGGTGCCGGCAACATGGAAACTGAGATCCTTGCTGGGCGTGACTTTCGTCGCGACCTCCATCGTGCTCTGCCCGGTGTCATCGGCCATAGAAGAAAAATTCGCGGCGACCACGGGCGCGAACTGCATGGATTTCGGCATGAGCAGCGCGAAATGCTCCAGGTTCCCGGTCACGCGCGGATTCAGCGTGGCCTGTCCGGAGTACGGCAGGTGATACGAAACCTGGAAGCGCGACTCGCCGGGACGGAGCGGAAAATCGAAGTAGTAGAGGTTCTTGTGCGCCGCGTCCTGCTCGGGCGAGGCGCTAATCGGCATCCCGCCGGGACCCTGCACCGCGGCTTCATCGATCTGCGCACCCTCGGGCAGGTACATCTGCCAGGTGCGCTTGCCGACGAACGATTTTGGCGGATTGGAGTTGTTGTCCACCGCGACCAGTTCCAGCACCTGCAGCGTGTTCGCATCCGGCGCCTGCACGCGCATCACGTGAACATTGGCGCCGACCTCGGAGGACTTGGCGCCGGCGTCGTAAATGGTGATCGCCGTGGTGCCGACGCCGGGCATCACCGGACCAGCCTTGGGAAAGTAATTCGCGCCCTGGTAGTCCACGCGGACCAAGTGGGGGCCGCCTTCTTTTAGCTGGAAGGTGAATTTGCCGTCGGTATCGGTCTTGGTGCTGCCGGCTTCATTCATGCCCTGCGAGAGCGTCAGGAGCGTGACCTCTACCCCCGCGGCGGGTTTGCCGGTCGTGCCGTTGGTGACGGTGCCGGTGAGCGTCTGAGCGGCGACGAAAGAGGTCGCGGCGAGAAGGAGGAGAGTAATTTTCAGAAAATTCAACTTCATGGTCGATTGTCGATTGATGATTGTCGATTGCAAGCCGGTGCTCCTAGGCAGTTACGGCCGCATGTTCCAGATTTTCGATCTCGGCCAGGATCGTGGCGGCTTCGTCTTCGAGGCTGGCGCGCAGGCTGGCGTAATCGGCGTCGGGCAGCTTCCCGGCTTTGTATTCAAAGTTCAGGTCACGCAGGTTTTCGTAAACGGATTCCTTGCGCTCCCGCAAGAATGTGAGACGCGACTTCTCCTCCCCATGCTCCACGGAGGTCGGGAGATGGAAGATGAAGAACAGCAGCCCGGCGGTAAGAGCGACGCACAGAAAGAGAATCACAGCTCGGTCTCCTCGTGCACGCGGTGACGCAGGCTGTCGAAGGCGGCGCTGCTCATATCGGCGGGCGCGACGACAGCCGGCGCCGCGGCGCGATGTCTCCACGCGCGCACCAGCGTGATGGTGAGCAGGATGCCGCCGAAGAGGGCTGCAAACGGCATGATCCAGGCGACGCGGTTGAAGCCGGTCGTGGTGGGCGCGGCGAGCACGGTCGGGCCGTACTTCTGCACAAACGCTTGCAGGACCATGCTGTCGTTGTCGCCCTTATCGATGGCGGCCACCAGTTCCTTGCGCATGCGATCGCTGTAGGTGCAGCCGACGTGATTGCACTCGAGCAGCACCTGGCCGCAGCCGCACTTGCACATCAGCTTGTGGCCGAGGTCGTTGAAGCGCTGGTCGGGCGTAGCGCCCGCGCCCATGAAGAGAATGATGGCGGCAGAAAGTAGCGTGAGGGCAACGATCCGCTTAAGGAGGTGCCTATGGCGCATAGTCCATGGCTCATGGCCCATAGGCGTATTCGAAGTTGCCGTGAGCCTTGCGCCATGAGCCTTGAGCCGCCTGTTCATCGCGCCGCTCCTACCACTTGCTCTTCCGCGTCAGGAGCGCGGACGGGCGTGGTGACGCGGACCGGCGCGGAATTCGGCACCAGCGCGACTGCCGTGCCGGCGATCACAACGAGGATGCCGATCCATATCCAGGCCACCAGCGGATTCAGGTGGACGCGAATGATGGGATGGCCGTTGTCCTGGTTGGTCCCGCTGAAAACGATGTAGAGATCTTCCTTCAACGTGGAGCGGTTGGCGACGATGCTTTGCGTAGTCTGGCTGGCCAGGTAAAAGCGCTGTTCGGGGAACATCCTGGTCAGCGGCTTGCCGTTCTTGCTCACGTCGATGATCGCCCAGCGGCTGTTGTAGTTCGGATTCGAATCCTCTGTGTACGAGCGGCAGGTCAAGGTGTAAGGGCCGATGGACATCTTGTCGCCATTGCCGAGTTCCTTTTCCACGTCCTTGTTAAACGCGGAGCCGGCAAATCCGATCATGATCAGGATCACGCCGAAGTGAACGATGTAGCCGCCGTAGCGCCGCGTATTGCGCCGGGTCAACTGCACCATGCCGGCGCCGAGGTTCGAACCGGTGTGGCGCGCGATCACGCGTCCGCCGCGGATGAACTCGCTCGAAACAGTCGCCGCAACCAGCACGGAAAGCGTGATCGTCATCAGGGAATAAAAGTACGAGATGTCCTGCCACGGCCGCATGCCGAAGGGCCCGCCCCACGAGGGCGGCGTGGCCACCAGGAACACTGCGGCGGCCAGCGCGATCAGCGCGGGAACTTTGAAGTTCCGCCTCAGGCTCTCGAACGATGTCTTGCGCCATGCCAGCAGCGGGCCGAGCGCGGTCAGCAGCAGCAGCATGAGCGCTACCGGCACCATCACGCGATTAAAGAAGGGCGGGCCGACGGTGACTTTCGTTCCCTGCACCCACTCGCTGAGCACCGGGAAGAGCGTCCCCCAGAGCACGGTAAAGCAGGCCAGCAGCAGAATCAGGTTGTTGAACAGGAAACTGGATTCGCGCGAGACCATCGACTCCAGCTTGTGCTCGCTCTTCAGGTGATCGCGATTGCGCACGAAGAAGTACACGCAGACGGCGACGACCAGCGCGATAAAACCGACGAACCAGTTGCCGATCGACGACTGCGCGAACGCGTGCACCGAGCTGACGACGCCGCTGCGCGTCAGGAACGTGCCGAAGATGGCAAGCAGAAAGGTGCTGAAGACCAGCCACATGTTCCACATCTTCAGCATGCCGCGCTTTTCCTGCATCATCACCGAGTGCAGAAACGCGGTGCCGGTGAGCCAGGGCAGGAAAGAAGCGTTCTCGACCGGGTCCCATCCCCAGTAGCCGCCCCAACCAAGCACGTGGTACGCCCACCACATCCCGAGCATGTTTCCCATTCCGAGGACCGCCCAGGCGAACAGGGCATACT
>JBOGLI010000069.1:0-3812 GCA_050746165.1 Terriglobales bacterium
CGCCAGTGTCTGCTGCGCTTGCGCACGACTCTGCTTACGGCGGCGCAGTCGGCTGAAGCTGACGAACGAGACGTCAGAGGTCAGCGCTCAAGTGCTGCCTTGGAATACGAGGATGACGCGCAAGAGCTCGACGCACTGGAGCGGGATGGCAACCTGGTGGTTCGCGATGTCGAGCGCCTCGAACGGGTCGATCGCGCCCTGAAGAAAATCGAGGAAGGCACGTACGGCCTGTCGGATGAGAGCGGCACGCCGATCCCAAGGGAGCGGCTGGAGGCGGTTCCGGAGAGTCTCTACACGCTCAGCGAGGAACGAGCCCGCGAACCGATCCTCTAACCATGCGGGCCTAGCGCCAGTAGCGTTGGCGGCGGGACCAGACCGGCAGGTTAGAAGATCGGCGCTCCCATCCTGCGCAAGCAATCCTGCGATCGGGATCGCTTCCGTGGATGTCCAGTGCGCCTGAATCCAACGGGATGCGCATTCGAGCGAGACGGAACTCCAAACGCTCGACCGTACAGATGTCTCAAGGCGCGAGCTTCTCGGATCACGTCGGTATCGAATGATTCGCGTAGGCCTGCCGCCTCCACCCACCACACGTTCGCTTCGAGCTCTTTGATGTGTAATCCACAGGTCTTACAACGCTAACGATTCCGCTGCGGCCAATATTGTATGTTTCGCTTGGATTTGCCGCTGTTGAATGGAAGTAGGAGTTGCTCCCCCTCCCGAGATAATTGCTATACGTCGTCGGGTCGGACGGCCTACCCTCTAAGGGGGCTTTCGGCAGGCGAAGTCGGCCTTCTAGCCTGTACCGGTCATGGGCATGAAGGCTCTCGCCAAGGTTGGCCTCGTGGCGCTTGCCGTCTGGGCAGACTGCGCGCCCCGCTCCGCAGTCGCGCAATCCTTCTGTGACAGCTGTGAAGTGCAGGTAGGCCTCGGCGGCACCTATCACTATTGGGGCGCCACCGGCAGCATGGTGCTGCCGGTCTCGCTGACTTGGAGTGATAACCGCTACGAGTTCGCGGCGTTTCGCTTCACCAGCGAACAGCTGCTGCGTCTGCCCGGAACGCATGAGCAGCGTCATATGGCCGATCCCTACTGGGGCGCGTCGCTGTCACGGCGCTGGCAGCTGTTCCGACGCGGACCAGTTCAGGGATTCTTCGGTTTCGGAGTCTCCCTCAAGACCGAGTCAGATACTCTCAGCGTCAGCCGGTGGGACTTTGCTTCACAACTTGGCCTTCGTTTCCGCTTGCACGGTGACCGCGTAGTTGCAGATCTGGCTATGCGTCACTGGTCCAACGGCGGCATCCGCCTGCCGAATCATGGGCAGGACTTTGCGACCCTAACCGTCCGGCTGAATTCCGGACTATTTGGGGTCTCTGACGCGGAGCAGATCCCCGTCGACCCGGCGCTCAGTGCCGACCGTTTGCTCGCCGCCCAAAACGCCGCCCCGGAGGGACCACTCTTGCCGTGAGCGACATACCGCGATCGTTGATTCCCACGATGAGGGAGAGTGGGATGGTAGAATCTTGACGGCCGACTGAAATGCGCCCGCTCGATTGCTGGTCTGGTTCGGCCCGAGCACAGAGGCGCGGACGCGGAGAACCTGCACCCAATGTCCGTCCTTCTCCGGCAAGCGGTTCGCAAGGATGTCCCGGATCTGTATCGGGTTCGATACGCCGTCTTAGAAAATCGGCCGTCCTCGCTGGTCGTTACCGACAGTCAAGTAGTCGAGGCCCTTGAGGTCACCGGCCGTGGATGGGTAATCGAGTTCGACGGTGCGATAGTGGCCTTCGCGATCGGCAACGCCGCCAGCGGCAGCGTCTTCGCACTGTTCGTAGACCCGGTGCACCAAGGGCTCGGGTTCGGTCGTCGGTTGCACGACATTGTCGTCGAGTGGCTATGGTCTCGCGGACTCGAGCGCATCTGGCTCAACACCCAGCCAGGCACACGAGCTCAACGCTTTTACGAAAAGCTGGGGTGGCGAAATCGCGGGCCCGCAGAGAGCGGCCAGCTTCGCTTCGAGCTCTTGAGGTCCGAATCATCGCCCTCTTGTAGCGAAACGCTCAGTTGAGCGTTCACTAACAGCCGCGTGGGTCTACGGAACGGCAGAGCGTTAGCCGAGGCGGAAACCATCCAGACAATCAGCTCACACTGCATCATCTGGCACCCCTCTTCCGCGCGCGATTGTATGCGTCAAATCGCCACCCATTGTCTACCCTAGCTCTGCAAGAACCCCTCAAGGCGCGGCCTGCGGGACTGCGGCGCGGATGTGGAACGTGTCGTTCTTCGCGGTGCCGATAATTTTCGAGGACAGCGACACGATGCTGATACAGGGTCCGGGTGTTGCGAGCGCTCTACGCGCCGCACACTCCCTGGCGGTAATACGACCTCCGATGCGCCTCCCGACCGATAGAGCCACAAGTGACGTGGCAAGAGCGCACGCATCGTGGTCCTGCGCAGCGGTGGATACGAGAGAGGATTCTGCAAAGTATCCTGGTTTAGGATGCGCCCGTAGATCGAAGCGCCTTAGATAGGTCCCGCCATCGCATGCAGAAGGGCGGCGGTGTCTGCGAGGCGCTGCGCTTCAGCACGGCTGCGATCAAGACTGCTCTCCAGCTTGTCCCGCTTCGCATCTAGTAACGAGAGCTCGCTGATACCGCCCACATCAAAGCGCTGCTCCGCGATGGAGTAGTTCGAAGCGCTGCGCTCAAGAGCCGCCGAGCGTGCCTGCAGTACCCGCGCGTCGGCGTCCATAGCCCGGAGTCCATCGGCAACCTGTTGTAACGATTCCAGCACCGTTTCCTCATACGCGTGCGCGGCGGCATCGTAAGCGGCGACCGCTGAGCGCCTCTGTGCTCGAAGCTCCCCGGCATGAAATATGGGCTGCATGAGCTTCGCCCCGATGCTCCAGACGTTAAGACTGTCTACGAGATCGGATGCATTGGTCCGATCAGATCCGGCATACCCCGAGAGCGTCATGGTCGGAAAGAGCTTGGCGGTCGCGACCCCAACGTTCGCGCTCGCCTGATGCCAGAGCGCCTCGTACGCCTGAACGTCGGGGCGGCGCCTCACGAGATCAGCCGGGAGGGTCAGCGGAATCGCCGCGGGCAGATGAAGATCGCCGATCCTTATCGGGGGAATGCGCGCTTCCGCCGGCGTTGTTCCTATGTACACCGCAAGCTCGTGATCAACCTGCTCACGCTGAGCCGTTAGCAGTGGCAAAGCAGCGCGCAGCTGCTCAAGTGCTGCGCGCTGACTCTGGAGCGCCTCGAGCGCAATACCGCCGACGCGATACCGCTCCTCGGCAATCTCGTATTGCCGGCTCTCGGCCTGCAGCAATTGCACGTTCAGCTGCACCTGCTCCTGGAGGTCCGCCTGACGTATCGCCGCGGCGACGACGTGAGCTGCCAGGGTGAGCTCGGCCGCCTGAGTTTCGTGATTCTGGTAGTCGCGCTGTGCGCGCAAGCCCTCGATCGCACGCCGATTGCCTCCGAAGAAGTCCAGCGTGTAAAAGACGTTTACCTGCGCGTTATAGAGCGTGAACGGCGGCGCGGTCGGAATATTTGGAATACCGAACGAGGCTGGATCGATTTTCTGCCGTGTCACGCCGAATTGTGCGTCGACGCTCGGGTACAGCGTCCCGCGGCTTTGTGCGTTGAGATTCTCTTGTGCCTCGCGGAGCCGCGCACGCGCCGCCAGTGCATTAGGACTGTGTGCGAGCGCCTGCTCCACAAGGGTGTTAAGCGCTTTGCACTCGAAAGACTCCCACCAGCGATCCGGAACCAGACCGCCATCCACGAGGCTTCCTGGCGCAG
>JBOGLI010000070.1:0-5183 GCA_050746165.1 Terriglobales bacterium
CCCCGCCCACCAGCAACCCGATTGACGAGATAATCACAGTGACCAGCCCGATCGCCCCCATGATGCTGCGGAACTGCTCGGCCATCTCCTCCGCCGAGGTCACTGCGAAGTTATCTTTCTTGTCGAACGGAACACGGCGCCTGCGCCGCAGCAGCCCGCGCACCTCGTCTTCCGCTTGTGCTTTATGCCCCGCCACCGCCTCCACCCCGATAAAGTTCTCGTCGTAGTTGGGGTGGTGCTTGCGGTAAGCGTCGTACGGAACGTAGATGCCCTTGTCGGCGGAGTCATCGCGGAAGAATTGTCCCTTCCGCTTTTCCAGCACCCCGATCACCTTGTAATTCACTCCCTGGACGAGGATCTCTTTCCCGATCGGGTCCTCCCCGGGCATCAGCCCATCGGGCAGGTCGGCGCCGATCACCGCCACATCCATCCGGTGCAGGTTCTAGCTGTCGGTGAAATACCGCCCGCGCGCCACATGCTCATTGAAGACATCCTGCCTCGATGGCAAGTCGCCGCTATGATCGACGTTGAATACTTCGTTTCCTTTGTACCGCGCGCTGATCGGCATCCGCTGCTGGTCCCACCGCTGCGAGACCTCCGCCGTGACATTCTTCACATCGGGGCACTCTTCTTTGATCGCCAGCGCGTCTTCCAGGGTCAGCGGTTTGCGCATCCGCTCCTCCGCCGACCGTCGTCCGGAATTGAACCCGATGTCCCACCGCGACACGAACAACGTCTCCGTCCCGTAGTCTTCCAGGAAGCTGCGCACGTCCTTGTCCAGGCCCACGACGATCGACCCGACGGCGATTAGCGCCATCACTCCGATTACGACTCCCAGTACCGTCAGGAACGAGCGTGTTTTATGTTCGCGCAGCGTCTGGAACGCCATGCGCGCGTTTTCGCCCATCTCCAACCGCGGCCAGATCATCCTTTTTCCATTTCCGTTCATTCGTAACCTTCAAACTTCATGGCCTATGGCACACGGCGCATGGCGCATGGCTAATCCGATTGCTGCAACCCATGAGCCCTGAGCCATGAGCCCTGCGCCGCTTTTAGGTTTCAAACCGTAGCGCTTCGATCGGGTCCAGCTTCGCCGCCTTCCGCGCCGGATAGATTCCGAAAAACAATCCCACCGCGGTGGAGACGCTCAGCGCCACGATCACCGCCGAGATCGGTACCGCCATTGGTATCGACGACGTCGCCCGCACTACCATCGCCAAAATCCAAGCGATCGTTACTCCGATCGTTCCCCCCACCGCCGACATCACCGACGATTCCACCAGGAACTGCATCAGAATGTCCTGCCTCGTTGCTCCAATCGATTTTCGGATGCCGATCTCCCGTGTCCGCTCGATCACGCTCGACAGCATCACGTTCATGATCACCACTCCGCCGATCACCAGGAATACCGACACAATCCCGACCATGCTGCTGGCCAGCACGCTCGTCAGGTTGTTCCACAGCCCCATGATCGCGTCCGACGAGATAATGCCGAATGCGTCCTCTTCCCCCGGCGACAGGTGCCGGCGGGCCCGCATCAGCATGCGCGCCTCGTCCTTGGTTTGCTCCATGCCCTCTGCGGTCCAGCACTGCACGTTAATCGTCAGGCTTCGGTTCTCGCCGTAAACCTTCAGGAAAGTCTGGATGGGCATCTTGACAAAGTTGTCCCGCGACTGTCCGAACACGGTTCCCAGGGGTTTCGCTACGCCAATCACCTCGTATTCATGGCCATCGACCATCAGCGTCTTCCCGATCGGATCGACGCCCGGAAACAGCCGCGTCGCGATGTCCGCTCCCAGGAACGCGACCATCGCCCTGTGCTCTCCATCGGCATCCGTGATGTACCGCCCCACTTGCGGCTCCACCACGTCCATGTCGGCGATGTTCGCCGTCACCCCGCCAACCGATACGTCGTCGATATTGTCTCGTTCTCCCCGGACTTTCCCGCGTGACTGCGTCTCCACTCCCACCGCTTCCGGTGTCCTCATGTTGTCGCGCAGGTACTCGAAATCGTCCCAATGGATCTCTTTATTCCTTCTCGTCGCTTTTACGAAATCCTGCGCGTTGGTGATGATCGGGTACCGGTTCACCAGGAAGACGTTCGCCCCCAGGTTCGCCACCCGGTCGGCGATATACCGGTTCGTCCCCGCAATCACCGACACCACCAGGATCAGCGTCGACACCGACAGGATGATCCCCAGCAGCATCAGGAACGAGCGCAGCTTGTGCGTGCGCAACGTTTCCAGCGCCACGGCAATCGGTTCTTTCAAATGGGACCAGCGGGACTTCAAGTTCACACCCTTAGCATACGGGTTCCTGCCGCCGTAAGTTTCCGAAATCTGCCTGATTTTCAACAAATTCCACCTGACTCAGAAGACGCCCGACCCGACCCGCTATTACCGGCAGTCGCGGTTTTTCTCCGTCCCGCCGTAACGCAGGCGTCTCGCCTGCCGCACCCCTCTTGCCCGCCGCAACTTCTCCTTCTCATTCTTGACCCTGTCATCTACAATCCCCCTTCGCCTCACATAAGGAGCATTCTTGCCGACCGAGCGCCGCGCCTTCCCCCGCTGGCCTGTTGCCGTTAATTGACAGTGCTATGACAAGTGGGGAGGGACTCCCTGCATGATCATCGAGCTCAACGAGTCTGGCCTCAGCTTTGTCTCGGGCCGCGATTGGCAAGTCGGAGAAGAGGTCACTCTCGCCTGGCGCATGCAGCCGGACCGCCCGCCGCTTCAGGTAATGGCAGCCATTCGCTATGTAAAGTCAGCCCATCCTGCTGACGCCAAAGCTGCCGGCGTGGAATTCCTGAAGATCAGCGTTTCCGAGCGTCTCCAGATCGTCAGCTTTCTTTCCGCCAAAACGAAACCTTGACACCCTTCACTCCCGAAAGCCGAGAGCCGATCATGCTATCGTTCCCCCATGTCCAAGCTTCGCGTAGGCGTCCTTTTCGGCGGACGCAGCGGCGAACACGAGGTCTCGCTGCTCTCCGCTGCCTCCGTCCTCGACGCGCTTGATAAGTCCAAGTACGAAGTCGTTCCCATCGGAATCACCAAGGAAGGCCGCTGGCTGACCTCCGCACACGCCGAGCGCCTGCTTCGCGGTGAGCATAAGCAAGAGCGTCATCTTCGCGCTGGCGATCCCGACGCCACTCCTGGCGCGGCGCTTCTCGCCAATGGCGAGACTGTCATGGTTCCACCCGTCCCCGGTGGCGAGCTGCAGGCCTTTACCGACGACTCTCCTCACCGTCGCACCTCCGACCGCGCTATCGATATCGACATCATCTTCCCCGTCCTCCACGGCACCTTCGGCGAAGACGGCACCATCCAGGGCCTGCTCGAACTTGCCGACGTTCCATACGTCGGCGCCGGCGTTCTCGGCTCCGCCGCCGGCATGGATAAAGCTGTGATGAAGGAGCTTTTCCGCGCCGCCCGACTTCCCATCGTCAAGCACCTCACGATTTTGCGTGCGCAATGGGAAGCCGACCCCAAGCGCGTCCGCCGCACCATTGAAAGCAAGCTGAAGTTTCCTCTGTTCGTGAAACCCGCGAACCTGGGAAGTTCGGTTGGGATCAGCAAGGTTCACGACCGCTCCGAGCTCGCCGCCGCCATGGACGACGCCTCCCGGTTCGATCGCAAGCTGGTCATCGAGCAGGGTGTCGGTGGAAAACAAGGACGCGCTCGTGAAATCGAGTGCTCCGTCCTCGGCAACGACCAGCCCCAGGCCTCCGTGCCTGGCGAAATCGTCCCCTCAGCCGAGTTCTACGACTACTCGGCCAAGTATCTCGACGAAGGCTCGCAGCTCGTCATTCCCGCCAAACTCACTCGCGCCGAGCAGAAACAGGTCCAGCAGCTCGCCATCGCCGCCTTTCTCGCCGTCGATTGCTCCGGCCTCGCCCGCGTCGACTTCCTCATGGATCCCAAGTCGCGCCGCATTTATCTCAACGAAATCAACACCATGCCCGGATTTACCTCGATCAGCATGTATCCCAAGCTATGGGCCGCCTCCGGCCTCTCCTATCCCGCGCTGCTCGATCGCCTCATCGAACTCGGCCTCGAACGCCACCGCGACAAAAAACGCAATCAGTACAGCCGGTAGCCGCCACAAAACCATTCTTGATTGTCGATTTTCGATTGTCGATTGCGTGCTGCTCCACAATCGGCAATCGCCAATCGACAATCGGAACTGCATTTGCCTTTCCTCGTCCCTTGTCCCTCTATAGTTTTCCTCCGGCAAACTTCCGTCCTTAATTCGCATCTTTCTCTCGGTAAGTGGGCTCCATTCCGACAGTGTTTCTCCGGACGGCGCTGCGACCTTAGGAGGGTTTTCGATGAAGTCGTTTCTTTTCGGGTTGGGTTTGGGTATCGGTATGGGTGTTCTGTTCGCGCCGATGAGTGGCGAGGACGCCCGCAACACGTTGCAGGAGCGCGCGAACGATCTTGCCAGCACCGCGCGCGACACCTACGAGCAAGGCCGGGACAAAGTTCAGCGCGGCATCAGCAGCATTCGCGGTGAGCGCGCTACCGGCACCGAAGGCGCCAGCAGCATCTAAAGCAGTTTCACAGTCAGTGTATCCGGTGGAAGCACCGGCCTTCAGGCCGGTGACCAGAGCGCCCCATGAAACGGGCTTCAGCCCTGGATACAGTTATTGAGAAAATGCTCTAGCATCTCAATGATTTCCAGATCGGGCGAGGCCCTCGGCCTTGCCCTTTTTGGTGTTCTGAACTCCCTTTTCTTTAACTCCGCTGTTGAATTTACCCCGTTTTTCGCATAATGTTGCCAACCGTCCCCCACCCATTGGAGGTAGCATGCGTCGCCAACGCGGATTCTCGCTGATTGAACTGTTGATCGTGATCGCCATCATTCTGGTCATCGCCGCCATGGCCATTCCCAATCTGCTGCGTTCCAAGATGTCGGCCAACGAAGCCTCGGCCGTAGCCTCCATCCGTACCATCGCCACCTCGCAGACGACCTATGCCGTCGCTTACCCCTCCGTCGGTTACGCCGACGCACTTACCAAGCTTGCCGCTCCCCCCTCCGGAACGAGCGTTGACCAGAACCACGCCGGACTCCTCGACTGGGTCCTTGGCTGCGCCACCCAGCCCTGCCCCAAGTCCGGCTACAATTTCGCCATCATCAACGCCACCGGAACCCCGGTCAGCGCCTATGGTGTGACCGCCGTTCCC